>JASFTJ010000185.1:0-5709 GCA_050053615.1 Anaerolineae bacterium
CAGTCTTGAGTTTGGAAAGTCTGATTGGTATGGACTGGATCGTTCACCTACAATCGCTGGGCTGGGATGCAGCGATCAAGATACTCGTAGCAGCTTTTTTGGGCGCCATCGTCGGTCTGGAACGAGGCTCGGGGGATCGCCCGGCCGGCTTGCGCACCAATATGATGATCGCCATCAGCGCGTGTCTGTTCACCATTCTGTCCATCGAGGGGTTTCCTTTACAAGGTTCAGCCCAGGACACCGCACGGGTGGCCGCTCAGATCGTTTCTGGGGTAGGCTTTCTGGGCGCAGGTGCGCTGCTGCGGCATAAAGGCCACATCCGGGGGTTGACGACCGCAGCCACTGTGTGGTTGGTAGCGGCTATCGGTATGGCCGTGGGGACCGGCGCGTATTTCATCGCCATTTTTGCCACGATTGTATCCACCGCATCACTGGTTTTGCTGGCGCCTGTCAGCGATCGACTCTCGCAGCGAGCACGGGACGACGGGGACGCGACGAATCACACCGTCCACGAGTAGGAGGCATAACTCGGCATGAACTACAAAGAACGTGTGCTGGCGGCAATCGATCACGTCGAACCCGATCGCGTGCCTGCAGACCTGTGGGCCTTGCCGCCCGTCACCGACAACCTCCGCACACACTTTGGCGTGAATAGCGCCGAAGGCGTGTGGCATGCGCTGGACATAGACCTGCGCTCAATCTGGCCCACCTATATCGGTCCAGACCTGGAACGTTTTGATGACGGCTCGTGGCTCGATTGGTGGGGTTGCCGTCGGGAAATGATCGGCCCCTTCGAGGAGGTGACCGGCGCGCCGCTGGCCGATGCCGAAATGGTGGCCGACGTGGAGGCGCACGCCTGGCCGCATCCTGATTGGTTCGACGTCGCCGGGATGCGCGATCGATGTCAAGCGCTGAGCAAGTACGCGCTCGTGATTCGCGACGCTGGGCCACACGCTACCTGCGTACTGCGAGAGGCCATGTATTTGCGCGGCATGGAGCGGTTCATGATGGATCTGGCGCTCGAGCCTACATTGGCCCAGGCCATCATCGCCCACGTGGAGGCCTTTTACCTGGAGCTGGATCGGCGCATCTTTGAAGCCGTCGGCAACCTGACCGACATCTATTTCATCGCTGACGATGTGGGTGTGCAAAACGGGCTGATGATCAGCCCCAAGGCATTTCACAAGTTCGTGCAGCCCAGCCTGACGCGGTTCATCGAGCAAGCACACCGCTACCACCAAAAGGTCATGTATCATACCTGTGGCGCGGTGCGGCGGTTGATCCCTGATTTTATCGAGATGGGTGTGGATATCCTCAATCCCATCCAGGTGTCGGCCAAAGGGATGAACCCGGCTGAGCTTAAGCGTGACTTTGGCGACGCCCTCTGCTTCCACGGCGCGCTGGACATCCAGACGATTCTCTCGCAAGGGACGCCGGGCCAGGTGCGCGACGATGTCAAGCGCCTGTGCGACGTGCTGGGGCCAGGCGGCGGCTTTATCCTGGCGCCGACCAACAACGTCATGCCCGAGACACCCATGGAGAACCTTGTAGTCATGTACGAGACAGTTCAAGCGGCCGGCCGATATCGCTGAGCAGGGCAAGAAAAGGCCCCATGATCCACAACATCGCACACCGCGGCGCTTCTGCCTACGAACCGGAGAACACCCTGCGCGCGTTCGAGCGGGCCATCGACATGGGCGCCACCATGCTAGAATTGGACGTGCATCTCAGTCGAGATGGGCACGTGATCGTCATCCACGACGCCGATTTGGCCCGGACCACGAACGGCACGGGCCGTATCGCCGACCTGACCTTGGCCGAGATCCAGCGTTTCGACGCCGGCCTGGGCGAGCGTGTGCCCACGCTGAGTGAGGTCATCGACCTAGCACGCGGCCGGGCCCAGCTCTACATCGAGTTGAAGGACCGTCACGCGCCAGAGCCAGTGGTCGCAGCAGTGCGAGCCGCCAACGTTATGGATCAGGTCATCGTGGGCTCGTTCTCACGGGTGCTGGCCCGAAAGACAAAGTCCTTGGAATCAGCGCTGCGAACCTCGGTGCTTATCCGACAGGAGGACCGACAGGCCGATTTTGTAGAGTGGGCGCTGGCCATCGACGCCGATTACGTGCATCCCTGCTGGGAGAATGCGTCGCCGACGCCGCACAAACTGCTCACGCCGATCCTGCTCGCGAGCATTCGCCAACGTGGCCTCGGCATTCTGGTCTGGCATGAGGAATGCCCGGGCGAGCTATGCGAGTTGGTCAGACTGGACGTGGATGGCATCTGCACCGACACCCCCGACCTCTTGTCGAGAATACTTGAAGAGAAGGAGAAAAAGATCGTATGACGTTGAGGCATGATGTGGATATCTTGATGATCGGCCACTTTGCCAAAGACCGCGTGGTGGTCGACGGCCACGGGCGGTTTTCTTCTGGTGGGGCCGTCTACTATGGCAGTATTGCCCTACGCCGCCTGGATATAGCTGTGGCCGTCGTCACCCGGCTGCACCCCGACGACTTTCCGCTGTTGGACGAACTCAAGATGGCAGGGGTCCAGGTCTTTGCCACAGCGGCGGCAGAAACCTCCGGCATCGAAAACATCTACAACTCGGACAATATGGAGCGGCGCATTTGCAAGCTGATGGCCTTTGCCGGGCCCTTCCAGCTGGAGGAGATTCCTGCCCTATCGGCTCGCATCTATCTGATCGCTTCTATCATCGCGGGTGAGGTGGATCTGTCCCTGCTCAAGTCGCTGGCCCGACGCGGACCGGTCGCTATGGACATCCAGGGCTTTGTCCGGGTTGACGACAATGGCGAATTGGTGTTTCGCCAGTGGCCCGAGATGGAAGAGGGACTTGCGCACGTGACCTACCTCAAACTGGACCGCGCAGAGGCAGAGCTATTGACCGGACAGACCAATCTGCAAGTGGCCGCCCGACGGCTGGCTGAGTACGGCCCACGCGAAATCGTGATCACCCAGTCGTCAGGTGTGACTGTCTTGGCCGACGGGCAGATCCACCAGGCCCCTTTCACCCCCCGCTCTCTCAACGGGCGCACAGGCCGTGGCGACACTTGCTTTGCCACCTACTTGGGCCAACGGCTGACCCATTCTCCCGAAAAGGCCACCAAAGTGGCTGCCGCCGCCGCCTCGTTAAAGCAGGAAAAGCCTGGCCCCTGGCGCGGCACTCTGGCCGACGTGAACAGGCAGTTGCAAGAATGGGCAAATGACTAAAATCCAGTATCCCACATCCCATACCCTGCTACTCATCCATCACGCCGCCAGACGACAGCACGCCCATCCTCCGAATTCACTCCGGGCGCTGCGAACCTGCCTGGACGCTGATGCGCGCGCCGTCGAGGTGGACATCTCGCTGCTCGCCGACGGGTGCTTTGCCCTGCTCCATGGTCCCTTGCTGGAGCGCGAAACGACCGGTTCCGGCCCGGTGGGCAGCCACACTGCCGAGCAGGTACGCGCGCTGCGCCATATCTGGCAAGGTGAGATTACAGAGGCGCCGGTAGGTCTCCTCTCCGAGGCCATCGACCTGTTGCGCCAGCATCCGCACTGCGTCGAGCTCCAGCTGGACCTGAAGCCCGACGTCTTTCACTCGAATGCAATCTTGTCCCGACTCGCAGCCGACCTGCAGCCCGTGAGGGATCGGGTGCGGGTGACAAGTCCCGCCGACTGGGCCCTGCGCCGGTTGCGAGCCATTGACCCGGAGCTGGCACTGGGCTTCGACCCCCTGCTCTACCTGGAGTTGGACTCGGGCGCAGCGCAGGATCCCACGCTGCCGCCCTTCCGTTTGGGCGCCTACGGCTACTGGGATGACCATCCCCTGGCCAGCCGCCGATGGGGGGAAGCTGCCGATTACCTGGCGGCCCGGGCCGAGGCGCTGTGGGCCCAAGCGCCGGCCGACGCCATCTGGTACATCAATGCCCGACTGCTGGGCCAGGCCCTGGACGATGGCTTTGACTGGATCGCCGACCTGCACAGCCGGGGCGCTCAAGTGGCGGCCTGGACGCTAAATACCGACCAGTCGGCGGAGGTCGCCCTGGCGCGGCGTCTGGCCGCTCTGGGTGTGGACCGCATCACTACCAACGACGCGCCGGCCCTGCGCCAAGCGCTTGACGGAGACGTTGTCTTTTAGGAGCTGATCATGGCACTGCTTACCCGCCGTCAGGCGCGGTTGCTCCTGCCCCTTGGCACGGCCCTGGCGCTGTCGCTTACTGGGGATTCCACGCTGTACGCTGTGCTGCCCAACCAGACCGCAACGGTCGGTATCAGCTTGGGGGCCGTGGGCGTGATGTTGGGCGCCAACCGGCTCATCCGCATCCCGGGCAATATCCTGGCCGGGGCCCTCAACGACCGTCTGGCACGGCGGCGACTCTTCCTCGGCGGGCTCACCCTGGGGATCCTGTCCACGGTGAGTTACAGCCTCGTCCACGGCTTTTGGCCGCTGTTGGCCGCGCGATTGCTGTGGGGCACTGCCTGGGCGCTGATCAACGTCGGTGGGTACACCATGGTGCTGGACCAAAGCTCAGCCGCTGATCGGGGGCGTCTAACCGGCTTCTACCAGGTATCGTACATGCTGGGCCTCGCCATCAGCCCGATCTTGGGCGGGACGCTGACAGACGTACTAGGCTTCCGACCGGCCCTACGCATCTGCGCCGCAGTCAGCGCCGTGGGACTGGGAGTGGCGTACGCCGCTCTGCCAGAAACCTCGCCGCCTTTGGCTCAGTCATCAAACAGGCGCCTTTCGCTGGTCGCACTGCCGGAAACACTGGGCCGCATAGATCGGCGAATCTTTATGGCTGGCTACATCTACCTCGTTGTGTTTTTCGTCAGCAATGGGGTGTTGATGTCCACTATCAGCCTGTACCTGGGGCAGCGTTGGGGCACGGACATCTCGCTGGGCGGGATAGCCATAGGCATCTCCTCACTGGCCGGGGTGATGCTGGCCCTGCGCGCCTCGTTAGGAATTCTGGGGGGGCCGGTTGCCGGCATCCTGTCCGACCGGCTGGGGAATCGGTGGCCGGTCGTGCGCGTTGCCCTCCTCCTGGGAGTTGCCGGCTTTGCCGCACTGACCATAGCAGCCGGTCTGTGGGTGGTCCCGACGGGTGTAGTCTTGGTCTCGTTGAGTGCAGGGGCGCTCATTGCGGTTCTGACTGCAATTGTAGGAGACCTGACGTCCGGCAACCAGTCCGGGACCACCATGGGGGGAATCGCCACGGCAGGCGACATCGGCAGCGCCGCTGGCCCCCTGTTTGCCTATGTCCTGGCTTCGGCTTTGGAACTGCGCTGGATCTATTTGTTCTGCGCAGCAATCCTGGCTTCCTGCTTGTTGGTGACCAGGGGCAAAGGGCAGCAGGATGCGCTGGAACAATCCGACTGAGTTTTCCGAACGGCGCTCTCGATGATTGCCCACAGAGTGCCGCCCGGCCGACGTATCTGGGCCCCCGTTCGCGACTAGACCGGATCGATCGGCGGCAGTTCCATGCCCTGACGGGCGAACCACGCAGCCCGCGCCTCGGCCGCCACAAAGACCGAACCGGTGCAACAGATCACATCATCCGGATCGGCATCCGCTAGAGCCAGTTCAAGCGCCTGGGAAACTGTCGCGCTCACTTCCACTTCCAAACCCAGTTCGACCGCACGCGCCCGGATCCAGTCCGGACTGGCCGCCCGGGGATGACGCGTTTTGGTGGCAATAGCTCG
>JASFTJ010000186.1:0-5674 GCA_050053615.1 Anaerolineae bacterium
GAAATCGAGCAGCGCGCCATGTAGGATGGCCAGCAGGATCGCGCCCAGCCCCACCGCGCCGACCTGGACGAGAGCGGTCCCGGCCACGGCATCGCGCACGCCCTGGGCCAGTTGGCGGCCTTCGGCCTCGCGATCGTAGGTCATGACCACCTCTTTGGCCGCTCTTCCTACGGAGTCAAGGAGCTGGCGGCGGTTGTACTCAAACGGGCCGCCTACCTGGCCGATGATGGCTTCTTCTCTGTCCTGGAGCTTGGCCCGGTGGCGCTCCAGGTACTCGAGCGTGGCCTGCCATTGACGCAAGTCTTTTTCCACCAGCCAGTCAATCAACGCGTGCACTTCGCGCTCGATTTCATACGGGGTATCGGCCACCACGTAGCGTTCGAATTCACCCTGGATGCGCTGGGTGTTGACCAGATCGAACACGCGGGCCAGGCGCAGCGTCTCGTCAAAGTAGGCCATGCCCCGGTTGTTCATAGCCAACAACACTTTCTCGATATCGGCCATGCGGTAGCGAAAATCGCGCTGCATGTCAGCACGATAGATTTCGAGCTGGCCTTCGATGTTGTCGATGGCTCGCAAGTCCTCGGCCAGGATTGCCAGCCGGTCGCGCGCCGCTGCCAGGTAGCTGGATGCCAGCCGTTCGCCTACGCCCAACGGATTGCGCAGCTTGAGCTTCACCCGGCTCTTCTCGTCCAGCGTCTTGAGGATATACGTCTCCACCGAATCGAAGCGGCTGGCTTTCCACAATGCTCTGCGCTCACCCCGTGTTTCCGCCAATTTGGCCTTGAGCGCCAGCCGGGCCGACACAGGGAAAACCTCCGGTGCAAAGCCCAACAGGGCCAGCGCGTTTTGGCGGATGAACTCTACCACCTGGGCGATCTCGTCCTCTTCCAGAAGGTCGATCTTGTTGAGGAGGATCACCACCTTCTTGCCCCACTCGCGGATCCGCTGCATAAACGCCCGCTCACTCTCGGTGAACGGCCGATCCGTCGAGGTGACGAATATCACGAGATCACTGCGCGGAACAAAGTCCTGGGTCAGCTGCTCATGGCGGCGGATGATGGCGTTGGTGCCCGGTGTGTCGACGATGTTGATCTCGCGGAGGAAATCAGCGGGGTAGTTGACGGTCATCACACCGTCCTCTGTGGCCTCCGGGTCACTGGCCTCTCCATGGTGCAGAATGTAGATCTGGGCTGTGGTGGGCGTCACCCCCTCGGGCAGAAAGCGGTCGCCCAGCAGGGCGTTGATGAACGCCGATTTGCCGCTGTTGAACTCGCCAACGATGACCAGCAGGAACAGCTCGTCGAGCTGATGGAGCGATCTTTGAAGGGTTTTCTGATCTTCCAGTGTCACCTCAAAGCTGGTCAGGGCCAACTGCAGGCGTTCCAGGGTGGCCTTTTCGTCTTTTAGGATCTGCGATTGCTTGTGATTCAGGATGGTTCGAAGCACAGATGTCCTCTCGACTGCTCCTATCAGACCACAATCCGGCGGGTCGGGATGGCCCAATTGTATGTCTGCGCAGACAGCAGTCCACACAGAGCCAAGGGACTAGCGCCGGAGCCACATCAGCCGCGGCCGCCGTTCGTCCAGGCGCAGGCCAGCCTCCCGCGCCAGGCGCACCGCTTCGGCGTACTCGTCGTTGGTGAGTCGCCGGTTCAGGGGCGGCAACTCGTGGGCGCGGTAGCAAGGCCGGTACTGGGCCATTACATTGATGTACGTATTGGGCGACACTTTGTCGCGCAGAAAGAGTACGATCTCGGCGGTGCCGGCCAGGCCCTCGGGCAGGACCAGGTGGCGGACCAGCAGCCCCCGCCGGGCGACGCCCTGCCCGTCCATGCTCAGATCGCCCACCTGGCGATGCATCTCTTTGACTGCGGCCTGATTGACCGCTGGGTAGTTGCTCACCTTGGAGTGGCGCCGCGCCAGATCGGCGTCGGCGTATTTCATGTCGGGCATATAGATGTCCACCACGCCATCGAGCAGCCGGAGTGTCTCCAGCGAGTCGTAGCCGCCGGTATTGTAGACCAGCGGCAGGCGCAGGCCCGCTTCGGCGGCGATGAGCAGACCGACCAGGATCTGCGGTACTATGTGGCTGGGCGACACAAAATTGATGTTGTGGCAGCCCTGGCTCTGCAAGCTGAGCATCATCTTGGACAGGTCCTCGGGCTCCACTTCCTGGCCGTGGCCGCGTTGGCTGATGTCATAGTTTTGGCAGAACTGGCAGCGCAAATTGCACCAGGTGAAAAAGATCGTCCCCGATCCGCCTGTGCCTACCAGGGGATCCTCCTCACCAAAGTGGGGGCCGTAGCTGGAGACCAGCGCCCGATCGCCGGTGTGGCAGCCGGCCTCCTCGGCGCTGAGGCGGCGGTTGACGCCACACTCCCGCGCGCAAATGTCGCACGCCTCCAGCCGGGCCAGCGCCAGCTCTGCCCGCCGCCGCAGTTCTCCCGAGCGCAGAAGCTTCAGATAGGCAGGTTCAAACCTCTTGGCCATACCCAATTTCCAATCTACCAACTCACCGGGACCATCTGCACACGATAGCTGCGGTCCCGGTACTTGACATGCTTGCGCTGTTTGCCATGCTCGTACAGTTGCCGGGTGACCTCTACATCCTGCTGGCAGTAGTTCAGGATCTCCTGAATGCGTCCCTGTTTGTACCAGCGCACCGCCTGCAAGCCGTCGGCTGACTTGGACGTACCCAGGGTTGCGCCCGCCAGATTGTCCAGGCTGACACGAAACCCCAGCCTCTTGTAGATATGGTCCAGCATGTCTACTGAGGGAAGGCGCTTCAATGGCTTGTCGGCATAGGCCTGCAGCACTTCGTAATCGAATTTCAGCACGTTAAAGCCCACTACCAGGTCCGCAGCCCGGAGTTCGGCCAGGAGGTCGTCCACTGTCTCTTCGGTGTAGTGGTGAAAGGCCCCAGCAGCGGTGGAATACGTCACCGCGACAGCCAAGCCGAGCTTGCGGGTATTGCGTCGCCCGCCTACCTCGTCAAAGCTGCGCTGTGTCTCGACGTCAAAAAACACAATGTTCATGCAACAACTCCCCTTCGTTGATGTCCCATTCTATCACGAACGGCCCCCTGGCGCAAGCTTTTGACGGATGCCACCCTTTGGGTTATACTGTAGGCTGGTTCTGAAGGAAGCTCAGGAGGTGAAAATCCGTGGTAAAGCAAAGCAAGTTGGAGAAACAGCGCGCCAAGCAGAAGCGAAAGGAGCGAAAACGAGCTATGAAAGCCGAACGCCGCAAACACCGCCGCAAGGCACAGGCCGTCCTGACCATGGACCAGATCGCCGAGCAACTCCGCGCCTTGGCATCCCAGGTCGAAGGAGGGACTTTTGTCCTCGGTGACAAAGAACTGGATCTGCCGGATCACGCCGACTTTGAGATCAGCTACAAGCTGAAAAAGAAGGGCGGCCATCAGATTGAGGTCGAGATCGAGTGGGGTAAGGTGACCGACGCCCCGCTACTGTCAACGGACTAGACGCTCTCTAGCCTCCCGGGGGTTCCTGACCTCTGGGAGGCTTGTGCTTTAGATGATCATGGCCATCTCTTTGAATCAGTTGGTGGCTGCCTTGCCTTGCGCCCAAGTGTGGGGCGATGCCAATATTCCAGTCCAAGCTATCACCCCCGATTCGCGCCAGGTGACGCCGGGCAGCTTGTTCGTCGCCTATCGCGGCGTGGCGGCGGATGGGCATGATTTTGTCCCGCAGGCCTTGGAACATGGCGCCGTGGCCGTGGTGGCCGAAAAAAAGCTGATAGGGTTGAAGGCGCCCCAGGTCATAGTGCCCAACGGACGAGAGGCCTTGGCCTATCTCTCGGCAACCTGGTACGGCTTTCCCTCCCACAAACTCATTGTGGTGGGCATCACCGGCACCGATGGCAAGACGACGACATGTAACTTGCTGCACAGCATCCTGACTGCCGCCGGACGCCGGGCCGGTCTGGTCACCACCGTCAAGGCGGTCATCGGCGAGCGGGCCATCGACACCGGCCTGCACACCACCACCCCCGACGCCCCCGACGTGCAGCGCTACCTGGCCGAGATGGTCAAAGCAGGAATGGAGGTCGCTGTGCTAGAGGCCACATCCCACGGCCTGGCGCAGCACCGCATCACTGCCTGCGATTTCGACGTGGCCGTCGTAACCAACGTCACGCACGAGCATCTGGATATCCACGGCAGCCTCGCGGCGTACCAGCAGGTCAAGGCGAAACTCTTTCGCCACCTGGAGGCAGGCTACCGCAAGCCGGACCAGCCCAAGGTTGCCGTGCTCAACGCCGATGACGATTCCTTCCGCTACCTGCGTCCCATCCCCGCCGACCGGCAACTGACCTACAGCGTCAGACGGAGCGCCGACGTGGTAGCTACCGGTATCCGCCGCCAAGCGGCGGATACCGGCTTTGTCGTGAAATCGCCCCAGGTGGATTTTGAGCTGCGGACGGTGCTGGTGGGCGATTTCAACGTGTCCAACATCCTGGCCGCGACAACCGCGGCACTGGCCCTGGGCGTGCCGGTGGAGGCCATCCAACGGGGGGTCAGGGAAGTCAAGGGCATCATCGGTCGCATGGAGCGCGTGGACGAGGGACAAGATTTCGCCGCCATCGTGGATTTTGCCCATACGCCTAATGCCCTCGAGCGGGCATTGGAGACGGCCCGCACCTTGACCCAGGGACGCGTCCTCGCCGTGTTTGGCTGCGCTGGCGAGCGGGACCGCGAGAAGCGGGCCTGGATGGGTGAGATCAGCGGGCGACTGGCCGACGTGACGGTCATGACCGCCGAGGACCCCCGCACCGAGTCGCTGGAGGCGATCCTGGACGAAATGGCCCGTGGCGCAGAGAAGGTAGGTGCGGTCGAGGGCCAGGACTACTACCGCATCCCCGACCGGGCGGAGGCGATCCAGTTCGCCGTGGACCTGGCCTGCCCCGGCGACCTGGTCATCACCCTGGGCAAAGGCCACGAACAGTCCATGTGCTTCGGTACGACTGAGACGCCCTGGAACGAACACGAGGCGCTGAGGACGGCGCTGCAGCGGCGGTTGGCAGCGCAGGATTGCTGAGTCGCTGAGGACTGCTGATTACACTGAAAGCGCATTCAGCGTATTTGGCGTCCCGCAACGAGTCGCGGGTTGGAAGAAGGAGAAGAGTCGATGAATCTGCTGGCAGTGTTGCTAGCCTTATCACCGGTGATTGTCATCCTATTGCTGTTGACCCTGCGCCGCACCGCCGCCGACACGGCAGGCGTTGTCGGTTGGGTCTTTACTGTGGTTGTGGCCTGGCTCGGTTTCCGTACCCCGCTGAGCGTCATCCTGCAGGCCAGCTTGTCGGGGATCGTGGCCTCGCTGCCGATTGCCCTGGTAGTCGCCACCTCCATTTTGCAGATCACAATCATGATCGAGATGGGAGCCGTCGAGCGGGTCGTGGCCCTCATCAAGACGGTGGCGCCGGGAAATCAGGTGGTCCAGATTATGCTTATCAACGTCGGTGTGGGAACACTGCTGACCGCCCTCGGGGCGGTGCCGGTTTCTGTTCTTCCGCCCATCATGCTGGCCTTGGGCTATTCTTCTTTTGCGGCGGTCGCCCTGCCGGCCATTGGCTACGACGCCCTATGCACGTATGCCTTGCTGGGCATCCCCGCCGTGGTTTTCGCCAACTTTGTCGGTCGACCTGTGAG
>JASFTJ010000187.1:0-5619 GCA_050053615.1 Anaerolineae bacterium
TCTTCCTGCGCGATCACCCATTCCTTGTGAACGCGCCGGTCACCCGCGCCGCGATCCAGTTGGCTGGGCTGACGATGGCCGCCAGCGGTGGAGCGATGGCTGCCGTGCAGCGTGACTTTGGGCGCCTGTTGGGTTATGCCGCCCTGAGTGATCTCGGGGTCTTGCTGCTAGCTCTCGGGACAAGCAGTAGCCAAAGCGTAGCCCTGGTCTTGCTGCACGTTGTCAGCCGCAGCGCATCCATCACGCTGATGGCCGCCGCACTGGCAATTCTGCGACATCGGGCTACCACCGATCGATTCGCTGAACTTGGAGGCGTGGCGCGGCGCCTCCCCCTCACGACGACGGCGTTGATACTCGGTGGGCTCGCGCTGGCTGGGTTTCCATTTACCGCAGGCTTTCCCACCCACTGGGCCGTCAGCCGATCTGTGTGGACCTGGACGCACACTCTCTCTTTTCTGAAACCAGAAGCCACCCTAGCGACCAATCCCAGTTCGATCGGTCAGTGGGCATCGACATTGGCCCTGCTCGCCATTCTTGCCTCGTCGGCAGGGATCATCATCGGTCTGCTGCGCGGCCTGAGCGCCATGCTGGGCAGCGACGACCGCGAGGATGTGGTCCGCCAGCCGATCCTTGCTTCAATGATGGTCTTGGCCCTGGCTGCGTTGGTGATCGTGCTGGGACTCTATCCCCAGTTGTTTCTGGGGCTGGTACAGAGTGCGGC
Organism: Anaerolineae bacterium; assembly: GCA_050053615.1. Taxonomy (GTDB): domain Bacteria; phylum Chloroflexota; class Anaerolineae; order JAAYZQ01; family JAAYZQ01; genus JASFTJ01. The sequence continues at coordinate 722 of JASFTJ010000187.1, forward strand.
GCAGGCCTTCTCCCTATTCTGAAACCCACAATTCTCCATCGGAGGGACAGACTATGGACAAGACATCCCGCCTACCGGGATTCTACGATTTGAGTATCGAGGAACGAGCCAGTAGCGTGGCCGAGTGGGCGAACCTCGACGACACCGAACGCGACGCGCTGGGGGGAAGCGGCTTGACCTCTGAGCGCGCCAACCAGATGATCGAAAATGTGGTGGGCACCCACGGCTTGCCGCTGGGCGTCGCCGCCAACTTTCTCATCAACAAGCGCGATTACCTGATCCCCATGGCCATTGAGGAACCGTCGGTCGTCGCGGCTGCCAGCTTTATGGCCAAGATCGTGCGCCAGGCCGGGGGCTTTGCCACCTCCTCCACTGAACCGGTGATGATCGGCCAGATGCAGATCCTCGATGTGCCCCACCCCTGGGCCGCGCGGTTCGACCTGCTTGCTCAAAAGCAGCGGCTCCTGGACCTGGCCAACCAGACCGACCCGCTAATCGTCTCATTGGGCGGGGGAGCGCGCGACGTGGAGGTGCGCGTCTTGCCCGAAACGACCGTCGGACCCATGTTAGTGCTCCATCTGTTCTACGACACCCGCGACGCGATGGGGGCCAACACAGTCAACACCGCCGCCGAAACGCTGGCTCCTACCGTTGAAGAGATCACCGGCGGACGGGTACACCTACGCATCCTGTCCAACTTGGCCGACCGACGGCTGGCCCGCGCCAAATGTATCATTCCGCCCGCTCTGCTGGCCTCTGACGAGTACAGCGGTGAGGAGGTCGTCCAGGGCATCGTCGAGGCCTACGCCTTTGCCGCCGCGGACGCCTACCGGGCAGCAACCCACAACAAGGGCATCATGAACGGCATCGACGCCGTGGCCCTGGCCTGCGGACAGGACTGGCGGGCCATCGAGGCAGGGGCCCACGCCTACGCCGTTCGCGACGGGGGCTATACCAGCTTGTCCACCTGGACAGCAGACCGTGAGGGGAGTCTGGTGGGCACATTGGAGCTGCCGTTGGCGGTTGGCACCGTCGGCGGAGCGACGCGCGTGCATCCCGGAGCCAAGGTCGCCCTCAAGATACTCGGCGTGCAGACCGCCTGCGAACTGGCCGAGGTGATGGCCGCTGTGGGCTTGGCCCAAAACCTGGGCGCCCTCCGCGCCCTGGCCACCGAGGGGATCCAGCGGGGGCACATGGCCCTCCACGCCCGACAGGTGGCCATCGCTGCCGGGGCCACGGGCGATCAGGTGCCGGCTGTCGCCGCCCAGCTCACGCGCGAGGGCAAGATCCGCGTGGATCGGGCACAGGAGATCCTGGCCGAGATGAGGGGAAACGGATAGCAAGAGGGCCAGCGCAAATGCTGGCCCTTTCCAACCATACTCCAGGACATACCCCCAGACGTCCGCTAGCTATCCGCTGATGGATCGGAGGGCGCGTCCTCGCTCAACGCCTCTCGCACCTTCCGGATCAGCGCATCTACGTCAAACGGCTTGGGCAAAAACAACGCATCCTCACTCACTATACCCCGGCGTACCATCATGCTGTTGGCATAACCGGACATGTAGAGCACGTTCGTCTCCGGGCGCTGGGCGCGGATCTGCTCGACCAATTCCGCCCCGCCAATGTCGGGCATCACCACGTCAGTGAGCAGCAGATGGATAGGACCCTCATGCCCCAGGCTGATTTGGAGCGCTTCTACGCCGTTCTTGGCAGCCAGAACTTGATAGCCGTGCGTCTTGAGGGCTGTCACAGCAAGGTTCCGCACATCGGCATTGTCCTCAACGATCAAGATCACCTTTTCAGTCTCGATCGGCCTGACAGGAGTTAGAGGGCGAGTGCGCGCCGGACTACCGGATTCGGTCTCTTTTGTGCGGGGAAGGTAGATCTTGAAAGTCGTGCCCCGGCCCTCTTCGCTGTAGACCCAGATATGGCCGTCATTCTGCTTGACGATCCCGAATGCAGTGGACAGCCCCAGGCCGGTACCCTTTCCCCGCTCTTTGGTGGTAAAGAACGGCTCAAAAATGCGGGCCTTGACCTCCTCACTCATACCCACGCCGGTATCACTAATGATCAAGATCACATACTCCCCGGGCTGGGTGTCCACGTGCCGAGCGGAATACGCCTCATCAAGCACGACGTTGGATGTCTCGATGGTCAAAGTCCCTCCCTGGAGCATGGCATCGCGGGCGTTTACCACCAGATTCATGATCACCTGATCGACTTGTGCCGGATCGACGTACACTGGCCACAGCTCGTCGTCCAGCAAAGTCAGCAGTTTGATGTGTTCGCCAATGATGCGCCGCAACATGTCGGCGAGGCGACTGACCAGCTCGTTCAAATTGACCACCCGTGGCTCGATCATCTCCCGTCGACTGAAACTGAGCAGTTGCTTTGTCAGGTTGGCGGCCCGTTCCCCAGATTCCCGGATCCGTTGCACGTGCTCCCACAATGGGTCTTCCGAGCGTAGGTAACGTTCCAGCATCCGGGTGCTCAAGTGGATGACGGTCAGCAAGTTGTTAAAGTCGTGGGCGACGCCCCCTGCCAGACGCCCCAGCGCCTCCAGCTTTTGCGCTTGACGAAACTGCTCCTCCAGCGCTATCTCCCATGTCACGTCGTGCTTGACAGCGACAAAGTTGACAATCTCTCCAGCTTGGTTGCGTACTGGAGTGATAGTCGCGTCTTCGGTGTAAAGGCTGCCATCCTTCTTTTTGTTGACGAATCGCCCCTGCCAGACCCGACCGGCGGTGATAGTTTCCCAAAGCTCCCGGTAGAAGGCGTCGTCCTGCTCGCCACTCTTGAGGATGCGCGCGTTCCGGCCGACGACCTCGGCGAGGCTGTAACCGGTGACTTGTTCAAAAGCGGGATTGACGTAGAGGATCGTACCATCGGTATCGGTGATGATCACCGCCTCGGCCGCCTGCTCAATCGCGGCGCTCAAGCGCTGCCGGCTCTCCTCCAATTGGAGCCGTTCTGCGACTGCGCCCAGTTGCCGGCCCACCGTTTCCATCAAGGCTATTTCGTCAGGGTCCCAGGGCCGGGGCGTCGGCGATGCCAGCACGAGGCCACCAATGCGTCGCTCCCTGGCCAGGACAGGAACGATGAGCAAGGCCCGGACGCCGGATTGATCCACCAGGGATGTAAGAACTGAGAGAGGATGCTCCTTTGCCACTTGCTGCCAGTCCTCCACCGCGACCGGGTCGAGGATGTCCAGCTCGGCACGCTGGCCGAACGCGCCCAATCCGGCAGGAAGCCCCTGCACTGCATACTGGCCGGCCACCCAGACAGCGCCTACCTCTAGGTCCATCGCCTGGAGCGTCAGTTGCAAGACAGCTTCCGGCAGCTCCGAGAGATCTTTTGCGGCGACTGCAGAGGCAATGATGGCGTTCAGGGCCTCCTGCTGAGCCGCCCGGCGGCGAAGCTCCTCTTCCGCCTGCATGCGCTGGCTGATGTCGGTAAAAACGGCCAGGGTCCCGTCAAAGCGGCCCGTGTCCGCGTCGAAACGAGGGCTGCCGCTGACCAGGACAGGGAATCGCGCACCATCCTTGCGCACCTGTTCCAACTCGTAGCGATCGGTTTCGCCGCTCGCCCGCCGTTCGTCGGCGGCCTGGACGACGGACTGTTGGTCAGGGGGAACAATGCTCGTCCAGTGCTTGCCCAGCAACTCCTCGGACTTGTAGCCCAGCAACGTTGCCGCGGCCGGGTTGACAAAGGTGATATAGCCTGCCGCGTCTTCCACCACAATGCCCTCGGCCATGTTTTGGACAATCTCCTCGTTAAAGGCCCGTTGCCGGACGGCTTCCTGAAACAGCCGGGCGTTCTCCAAAGCGATGGCCGCCACGTTGGCCAAGGCTTCCATGAGTTGGGCATCGCGGGGGCCGAATGCATCCAGCCTATCACTCTCGGCGTTGAGCACGCCAATTACCCGCTCCCCCACCTTCAGGGGAACGCACAGCTCGGAGCGCGATTCAAAACCGCCGCCCACGTAGCGAGGATCACGACTCACATCCGGTACATAGATCGGCTCCCCAGAGTGGGCGACCGATACGGTGATTCCTTGTGTGCCGTCCAGGGATAACGGCGGAATCTCTGGGGCTCCTGCCTCCGCGTTGTTCGCCCCAGGCACCAGCAGATTCTGCTCCGCGTCCACCAGCCAAAGTCCGCAGACCGGAAAGCGCAGCACCTGCTGCGCCGCATTCACCACCGAGCGAGCGATCTCTGCTATGTCTTTGGACAGCACCAATGTTTGCCCCAGGTCATGGATTGCCCCCAGCCTCTCCTCTGCCCACTTGCGGTCGGTGATGTCGGGAAACACGACCACCCCCGCCACAATTTCTCCCTTGGCATCACGGATAGGGGCGGCATTGGCCGATACCCAGCGCTCCTCACCACTCTCCCGCCGGATGATGAGCTCTACGTTGCGAGACGTCTCCCCACGAAGGATGGCGCGCGACAACGGCAGATCCTCGGGAGCGCACGGAATTCCATCCGGGTGGAAGGTCTGCCAACGGTCTGGATGAAGAGAGACGGGGATATCGGTGAGTGATTCCTTGGTTTCGCCCCGGATGCCAAGGGCCGCCGCGTTCGCCAGGCGGATGTTGACATCCGGCGCATCGGCCACAACGACGCCGGCAGGCGTTTGGTCAATGGCCGCCATCAGCAGCGCCTGCGTAGTTGCCAGCGCCTCTTCTGCCTCCTTACGTTCGGTGACGTCGCGGGCCAGAACCACAACTTTGGTCACTCTGCCCTGTGGATCGAGGATGGGATAAACCACGGTATCATACCATACACCCGGACTTGCGTCCTCAAAACGGAATGGCTCGCCTGACCCGACGACCTGATCCAGAACTGCTTTTCTGCGCGCGGCGATATCAGGCGGAAACAGATCCCAGGCGGACATA
>JASFTJ010000188.1:0-5615 GCA_050053615.1 Anaerolineae bacterium
ACGCTGACCATCCTTCGAACCGTAAGGGCGGCCTCCGATGTGCCGTTCGACGTCGCCATCCTGCCCAACGACCTAGACCAAGTGCGACATTTGCTGGACGCCGGCGCCGACCACATCGGCTTTGGGTTGGACTCTGCCTGCGAGCGGGTCTTTCGCCAGGTGAAAGGCGGCAACTGGTCGCGCTGCCTGGCCCTCATCACAGAGACCGCGCGCGCTTTTCCGGGTCGGGCAGCGGTGCACCTCATCGTCGGACTGGGCGAGACGGAGCGAGAGATGGTCGAACGGATGCAGTGGGCCCATGACCTGGGGGTGACGATAGGGTTGTTTGCCTTTACGCCAGTACGCGGCACCCATCTAGCCGATCGACCCCCTCCGCCCTTGGCAGTCTACCGACGGATGCAGGCCGCCCGCTGGCTCATCGTTCACAACCTTGACCGATTTGAAGAGATGGCCTTCAATGTTCACGGAGACTTGGTCCGACCGGGCGCACTGCTGCCCCTGACCGGGGAACCGTTCCAGACTTCGGGCTGTCCCGATTGCAACCGGCCCTTTTACAACGAGCAGCCGGGCGGTCCACTTTACAACTACCCGCGGCCGCTGACCGCAGAGGAAGCAGCACGGGCAATCCAAGAAATGGAGATAGAGATCGAATGCTAAGTGGGAAGACAATCGCCTTTATCGGCAGTGGAATCATGGCCGAGGCCATGATCAAGGGCTTACTACACGAGGGACTGGTAGCGCCACAGCAGATCATCGCCAGCGGACCCCGGCCAGAGCGCGGTCAGGAGCTTTTTGACCGCTATAGCGTGCGCACCACGACCCACAACGTCGAAGCAGCCAGAGATGCCGACATTGTCGTCCTATCGGTCAAACCACAGGTGCTTGGCCGTGTACTGGAAGAATTGGCGGGCCATGTCCCTCCCAAAGCCCTGGTACTATCCATCGTCGCTGGAGCGAGAATGGACACCATCCAGCGCATGGTGGACGCCAAGGCTGTCGTGCGCGTCATGCCCAACACGCCCGCTCAGATCGGAATGGGTATCTCGGTGTGGACGGCGACAGACGCGACGACCGAGACCCGACGAGGGCAAGCGCTGGCGATCCTCAAGGCGTTGGGCGAAGAGGAGTACGTGGACGACGAGGAGTACCTGGACATGGCCACCGCCCTCAGCGGCACCGGTCCAGCCTACGTCTTCTTGCTGATGGAGGCCATGGTCGACGCGGGGGTACACTTGGGCTTCTCGCGCCGCGTCTCGGAGCAATTGGTCATCGAGACGTTGCGTGGCAGCATCGAATACGCTCGCCGGTCGCCCAGGCACCTCGCCGCACTGCGCAATCAGGTCACGTCGCCGGGCGGCACCTCCGCCGAGGCCCTCTACCACCTGGAAAAGGGCGGCTTGCGAACAGTCTTGTCGCGGGCAATCTGGGCTGCCTACCAACGCTCACGGGTACTGGGCAGCGAAGCACAGAGGCAAAGAGGTGAATGAGAAATCCCTCCCTTCTTATCCCCCGGCCACCTGGCGGCTGATCGTAGAGGGTGAAGCGGACGGCGCAACCAACATGGCCGTGGACGAGGCCATCTTGACCGCTGTCGTCGAGGAAACCAGTTCCCCTACGCTGCGGTTTTACGGCTGGTCGCCCCCCTGCCTGAGTCTGGGACGCACGCAACCCGTGGCCGACGTCGATCTCGATGCGTGCCGCGCCGACGGCGTGGATGTGGTGCGGCGGCCCACCGGTGGCCGGGCCATTCTGCATACCGACGAATTGACCTATTCTGTGGCCTTGCTGCAAAGCGATCGGCGCGCAACCGGCGACGTGGTGGAGAGCTACCGTCGTCTGAGCGAGGGACTCTTGGCGGGTCTGCGTCGGCTGAATGTGCAGGTGGTCCAGGCGGCCCTCCAGCAGAGGCCAGTCGCCGAACCCAGCGCGGTGTGCTTTGAGCGACCGTCGGACTATGAAATCACGGTCCGAGGGCGCAAGTTGCTGGGCAGCGCCCAGTGGCGGGCGCGAAACGCCGTGCTGCAGCACGGCGCGCTGCCGCTCCACGGTGATCTGACGCGCATCCTCTCCTATCTGGCCTTCTCTGAGAAGGAACGGGACAGGCAAAAGCATGGTCTGCCTGACCGGGCACTCACGATCGAGGAAGCGGCCGGCCGTCGTCTTACCTTTGCCCAAGTTGCCCAGGCCCTGACCGACGGCTTTGCCCAAGCCCTCAATCTGAACCTCGTGCCGGGCGGATTGACAGCCCGCGAACGGGCTCTGGCCGCTGATCTACGCCGCGACCGATATGCCGAACCTGGCTGGACCGCCCGCGCTTGAATCCCCGAGGGGTAAGGCTCACCACCCTTTTGACAGCCACTGATGGCTATGCTATGATAGCCGGGCGATCGCTGGGAGCGATTTGACCGTGAGGAGGATAGAATTACGACACACAAAGTTTTTCTCCTAGGAATCGATGGCGCCACCTTTGATTTGCTGAGTCCATGGATGAACGCCGGTCATCTGCCGCATCTCAGACGTCTCACGCAGGAGGGGACCTGGGGCGAGTTGACATCTACCCGCCCGCCGACCACAGCGCCGGCCTGGGTAGCCTGTTTCACCGGCGTGAACCCTGGCCAACACGGCGTCTTTGACTTTCGCGAGTCGCCCTTCCTCGACCCCCGACGGCCTCTCATAAGCAGCCGATCGGTGGGTGCGCCAACGCTGTGGCAGATCCTTGGCCACCATGGCCACCCCGTGGGCCTGCTCAACGTACCTGTCAGCTATCCTCCGGCCCCGGTCGATGGCTTTGTCGTCGGCGGGATGATGTCGCCGGGGCCGACGTCGCAGTATACCTACCCCCGCGCGCTGCGCGACGAGCTGAACGCCCAAGGCTACGTCATCGACGTCGAGATCCAAAAGTACGATGTCGAGGCCGAGGTGGATGCCCACCGCTTCCTCGACGACGTGGAAGCAGCCTTCCACAAGCGGGCCGAGACTCTGTTTCGCCTGATGGAAGTGCAGCCCTGGCAGTTCCTCATGGCCGTGTTCGTCGCCGTCGACCGCATCCAGCACCTGTTTTGGAAGACAATGGCCGATGCCGATAGCCGCTTCTACCACGCCCCCAATGCGCCCCGCCTGCGCAAGCGCATCCTGACCATCTACCAGGCCATCGACGAGGTCGTGGGCGAAATTGTATCCCGCGTGGACGCCGACGGTAAAATCGACCTGTTCGTCGTCTCGGACCATGGCTTTGGCTCGACAAAGGCCTGGATCAACGTCAACCGCTGGCTCCAAGAACAGGGCTGGCTACACCTCAAACCACAAGCGGCCCTACGCAAGCGGCTCTTTTACGAAGCAATGAAGGTCAACGACTCGCGGCTGGTCAAGGCCTTGCTGCCTGAATCGTTGGGCCGGGCCGTCCGCGGGCGAATCCGGGGTGGTCGCTCGGTATTCAAGACCGACCTGGACCAGTGTATCGATTGGACGCAGACCAAGGCTTTCTTTGCCAGCATCCCGGCCCAGGGGATTTACGTCAATGTGAAGCGGGACGGCCTGGGCACCGTCGAACCGGGCGCCGAGTACGAGGCGCTGCGTCAGCAAATCCGCGAGCGGCTGCTGGCCCTGATCGATCCGCGCACCGGCGAGCGGATCGTGGACCGGGTTTGGTTCCGCGAGGAACTCTACCACGGCACCTACACCGACCTGGCGCCCGACGTGCTGTTCGTCGCCCGCGACTACCGCTATCTGGGCCGGGAACTGCTGGGCGCGCGGGGCGCCATCGAGACAGGCATGAACTGGCCCAACGGCTTCCATCGCATGAACGGCGTCTTTCTGGCCTACGGCCCGCACGTTCGGCGCGGCCTGCAGCTCAAAGGCGCGTCGATGGTCGACGTGGCACCGACCGTTCTGTACGACCTGGGCCTGGCCGTGCCGACCAACATGGACGGCCGTGTGCTGACCGCTGCGCTCGAGCCCGACTTTGTGGCCGCCCATCCCGTCCGCCGCGAAGCCCCGCTGACCGAGTCGGAGTGGGAACAGGGCGAGGAGTACACTGATGACGAGCAGGCCGAAATCACGGGGCGTCTGGCCGCGCTGGGCTACATCGAATAGTGGGAAAATCCAAGAGAGGTAAGAACTTGTTGAAAGGAAAATTTGGCTGGCTGCTACGCATTGCCCTTACCATCGCGCTGTTCGTGGTGATGTTTGCCTTTTTCGTGGATGTGGACGAGCTGCTCCAGGACATCCGGCAGGTAGCCGTCGGCTGGCTACTGGCAGCAACGGTCGTCAAAGGGATCGGCGTGTTGGCCGCGATCCTGCGTTGGGACCAATTGCTGCGGGGCCAGGGTTATCGGGCGCCGCTGGGCTACCTGACCAGCAGCTTTTTGGTGGGTCGCTTCATCGGCGTCTTTTTACCCAGTACGATTGGCCTTGACGGCTACCGCGCCTACGACGTGGCCCGCCAGGCCAAGGACACTGTGGGATCAGTTGCAGTTATCCTGGTGGAAAAGATCACCGGCTTTTTCACACTGTCGCTCCTGGTACTGGTGACGCTCCCGGCCGGGTTGCGCTTCCTGCCCATCCAGGCGCTGATCGTCGTCTGTGTGATTTTCTGCGCGCCCGTCGCTGTGTCATTTGCCCTGCTCCTCAAGCCCACCCTCGTCGAGTGGCTGCTGGACCGGCTCCTGGGGTTGCGCTTTCCGGGCAAGGCCAAGGTGGAAGGACTGCTGCGCCGCTCGGTCGCCGCGGTGACCGTCTACCAGGACCGGCGAGGGGTGCTGCTGCGGGCTGTGCTGCTGGGCATCGTCGTCCACGGTTCGACAGCGCTGATGTACTACTTTTGCGCCCTGGCCGTCGGCGTGGAGGCCGGGCTGGCTGACATGCTCTTTGTCGGCCCGTGGATCATCCTGGCCACGGTCGGCCTGCCGACGATCGGTGGCGAGGGCGCCCGCGAGTTTACAGCATTGGGCTTGTTGAGCCGCATCGGCGTGGGCGAGAGCGCCGCTTGGCTGGTGGGCCACCTAGGCTTCTGGGCTGCCGAGTTCGTTCCTGCGGTGATCGGCGGACTCATCCTAGCCCTGCGCCCGGAGCAGTACCGGCCCGACATCCAACGGGCGGAGACTCTCTCAACACAGAAGGAGGAGGTGACCGGGACCACATGAAATCTCAGAACACCTTGGCATACGTCCGCCAATCGGCTGCCGCGGGCTTGCTGGCCGGTGCCCTCGTCGGCCTGGGCGAAGTTGTGCTGATGGCCGCCCTCGGTGGCAACGCGTCCACCCTCCACGCCTCGCTGTGGGCTGCTGTGGTCTATGGGCTGTCGGGCCTCGTGGCCGGGATAGCCCTTGGCATCATCCTTGCTTGGCTCCCCCGCACAGTTAAGAGATCGTCGGCCTATGCCTTCACCTGGACGGCCATCTTTGCTGTGCTGGGCCTGTTCATCACCCGCTACCGCCTCTACCGCGATCTCTTTCACGAGGGCATCCGCACCTTCAGTGTCCAAGGGCTGCTTTTTAACGGCGGGTTGCTGGTCGTCTTTGCTCTCCTGTCTGTCTTGCTGTGGTGGCTGTGGCAGCGACCGGCAATGCGGCCCTTGGCTGGTGTCTGGGGCAGCGGGGCGGCTTCTGGCCTCCTGC
>JASFTJ010000189.1:0-5603 GCA_050053615.1 Anaerolineae bacterium
CCCGGGCTCCAATTTGTGCAAGGCGGATGTTACGGTGCCTACCCGACTAATGGCAAACTCCAACACCGAGGTCCGTTCCACGGTGGAGGCCAGGCCAAAGGGAGCCTCGCCCACGCCAAAGGCCGACACAAAGGCAAACTGCCCCGGATCGTAGTGGAAGCCCTTCCCATTCAATTCGATCTGAAAGAGTTTGATGTCATCCGCCAGGTCCTTGACGCCTGCCAGCGTGCCCAGGATCGGACGCATGGGATTATCCCGTTCATTCATGGTCTCAGCCGTTTCTCCCTGAGATTGGATATTGGGTCGTGTCGCATCCACTATCCAACCTCTACTCTCCAATACCCAACTCTGCCACGTCGGCCAGCATCTCGGCGATATCTACCCCTACCGGACAGACCTCGATGCACCGCCCACAGCCCACGCAGGCCACAGGGCCGAAATCAATCGGCGAGTAGCAGAACTTGCAATAGTACCGATTGCGCAGGCGCTGGGCTTTGCTCGGGCGGGGATTGTGCCCTCCGGCGATGCGTCGGTAGGCCGCGGCCATGCAGCTATCCCAGGTCCGCAGCCGCTGGATGTGGGCATAACCGGGGCCGGCCGCCGTTGTGTCGTCCCGCACATCGAAGCAGCGGCAGGTGGGGCAGACGTAGGTGCAAGCGTGGCAGCTCAGGCAGCGTTCGGCCAACCGTTGCCAATAGACCTCGTCGAATAGCGCGCCCCAGGACTCCGGCGGCAGCACCGGCACCGAATCACCGCTCGAGTCAGAAGCGGGCGCGGCCCGCTCGGTCTCTTCGACCTCCAGTCCCTCCAGCAGGGCCGCCCCTTTCTCCGTAACTTCTGAAATCCAATAGGTCATATCTTTTTCGTAGAGCATCAGGTCTACGTCAGAGGCATCATCCGGGCCACTGCCCAAGCTAGTGCAAAAGCAATCGTCCCACAGCCGGGGACAGGCCAGACCCACCAACGTCGTCTTTTCGCGGCGCTCGGCGTAATAGGCGTCAGGCGGGGAACGGTCCAGCAGCAGCGCGTCGAGGGCGCGCAAGCCTCGGGCGTCGCAGGGGCGCAGGCCAAAGATCACCCGCTCCCTCTCAAGCGCTGGCTCGCTCAACGCCACCTCCCCGTCCCGCTTCTCCATCTCCAGAATGACCTCGGTGTCCGGCAAAAAGAAAGTTTTGGGTGACAAGGCCGTCCGCTCAAAGTCGAACACAATCTCGTCACTGCAGGCTACGGGCCGATAGAGCAGCTCGTCCTCCACCCACCGGGGAGCGATAAGGGTGCAGCGCTCGGTCAGTGCGTCGAGCCAGGTTGCCAATGCGTCTTGGGTTGTGACCTTCATAGCGGCAATTCCTCGTCTTTGCGAAACGTGGCCAGCGGCGGCGGGGTTTCGGGATCGCCTCCGGCAACATAGCCGAACAGCGCCTCCACCTCCTTGGCGATCTTGCGGTTAAGCAGGCTGAGCGGGATGTGCATGGGACAAGCCAGGTCGCAAGCGTGGCATTCCACGCAGCGGCCGGCCAGGTGATAAGCGCGCATGACGTGGAAGAACGCCTTCTCTGGTATCCCATGAGCAATGCTCGCCCACTCGGGGTCCACTTGTTCGATCAGGCATTCGAAGCAGTAACAGCCAGGACAGGCCTGGCGGCAGGCGTAGCAGCGGATGCAGCGCTCAAACTCCTGAGCCCAGAAGGCCAGCCGCTCATCCGGGGTCATGGCTTCCAGTTCGGCGACATCGGCCCAGGTCTCATCCGGTGCGTCGACCTCCGGCGGCTTGCCCACCAACGCATCGTAAAAGACTGGCACCCGCTCTTTGCAGCGCAAGCAATGCGCCTGTTCCGCTTGCGCAGAGGCGGCTCCCGCGCCGCCGTCCTGCCGGGCGTGGGGCTCCAACATCCCCGGGCACGCTACACCGATGACGAACACCTGCTCCCGTGTCACCTGCCCCTCGTGGATCAGTACATTCAGCGCCCGCACGTCACACGGCCTGGCGACGACGGCCACGCGGGACGGCGCCCCCTCTGAGCGGGCGGGCGTCAGTTTTTCGCGCAGGTAAACCATCAAGTTGTGGTGACAGGTCCGGTCCCACACTAGCCGATCCGCGTCGGCCTTGTCGTAGACAAAGGCCGGACGGGCGCGCCCCTTCTCGCGGCTCCGTTCGTGGCCGATGACGCAGCTCACCTCGCCCAGGCTCAGCAGCTCCCTGGCTCGAACCCGGACGCCCTCCTGGATCTCTTGGCTCATGCGCCACCTCCCTGTGGGACGGATGAGCAATTCGCCCTACGCAAGCCGACCCAGGGCCCCAACTCGCGTACTTGGTCGGTCAGTTCGGCGACCACGCGGGCAAAGCGGTTGCCCTCGGCGGCCGACACCCAGTCGATGCGCAGCCGCCCACGGTCGATGCCCACAAAATCGAGAAAGCCGTGCATCAGGGCGTAGCGGCGTCGGGCGTGATAGTTGCCGTCACCATAGTGGCAATCGCCCGGGTGGCAACCGGCGACCAGCACGCCGTCGGCCCCCTCCTGGAACGCCTTGAGCACATAGAGGGGATCCACCCGCCCCGAGCAGGGCACGCGGATGATGCGGATGTTGGCCGGGTAGGGGATGCGGCTGGTGCCGGTCATGTCCGCCCCGGCATAGCTGCACCAATTGCACAAAAACCCGACGATCTTGGGTTCGAAGGTATTGCCCATGTAGACCATCCTTTCTCCCCTCCCTTGGGCAGGGGGAGGGGGAAATCGATTCATAGAAAAGCACTTCCACTCCCACCCCGACCCTCCCCCTTCGAGGGGGAGGGAGTGGTTAACAGTGTGAAAGCAGCCCCGAAAGCCGCCGAATGTGCTGTCTTTCCTCTTCGATAATCTTGTCCACTTTCTGCTTTCCAGCACCGCGCACCACGTTCCGCAGTTCGTGATAGAAAAGCAGCGTTTCCTTTTCAAAGCCCAGCGCCGCCTGCAGGGCCGCACGTTCGTCCTGGGCCTCGGCTGCCCGGTTCAGAGCGCTCTCTGGCTCGGCGAAAAAGGTGTTTTGCAGCAGCGCTTCCGTGTAGGCCTGAAACTCTTCCCACTGCTCGGGGGAGAGGGCGAATTCCACCGCGCCACCGCCCATCTGCTGGAAGGCGCGGCGGTGATATTGCTCTTGCACTGCCAGGTCTTCGAACAAGGACTGGATGCTGGCCGTCGTTGCCTTTTCCGCCGCCGTATTGTAAAATGTCTCACCGTCTTCTTCCAGTCGCATCGCCATTTCGATGACTTCGTCTCCGGTCAGTAATGCCATAGTTCATCCCCCTGTGTGTTTGGATAGCACCCCATTAAACCATGGTCGACGAGTAGGGTCGGTTTCTAACCCGCCAGGTTTTGACCAGATTGGAATCCGGCCCTACATGCATGGCCTAGCTGGGCGATAGAATAGCCCATTGCCAGTCACCTCGGTCAAGTGCGGAGCTACCTGTGTTTGCTGTAGAGAGATCAATCCCATTTTCAAATGATATTTCGATTGTCTTTATCCACCTTTTACGTCCTGGCCTGCTCAAACCCGATAGGATCGCTACAAAGATCTATGCCGTCACCATCTCTGCCGGCCGCAGCAGGGCCGTCAACTGCCCCAGTAACTGTTGGTCAGTGAAGCCGTGCAGCGTGATGGCCCCACCCCGGCAAGCGGCCACGCACAGGCCGCAGCCCTTGCACAACGCCGGGTTGATCTCGGCCTGGCGGCGGCCCCGCACTTCGACCATCTCTACCGCCCCCGCCGGGCATACCTCGACGCAGGTGCCGCAGGCCACACACCGCATCGCTAGCACCTCGGCCGTCATCGGCTCGATCTCGACCTGACCGCGGTTCAGCAGCCCCACGGCCTGCACCGCCGCACCGCTGGCCTGGGCCACGGTGTCGGGGATGTCCTTGGGGGCCTGGCAAGTGCCGGCCAAAAAGATGCCGTCCATGGCCGTCTCCACGGGGCGCAGCTTGGGATGCGCTTCAAGGAAGAAACCATCCTCGCTGCGAGTCACGTGAAAGAGCTGGGCCACCTCCTCGGCATCGGCGGTGGGCACCATAGCGGTGGACAGGACCACCATGTCCACCGGAATCTCGACAATCTCGCCCAGCAGCGTCTCCTCGGCGCGGACGATCAACCCGCCGTTCGCACCGGCCTCGACTTCGGCGCCCTTGCCCCGGATAAAGATGATGCCTTCCTCCTGCACCCGTTCGTAGAACTCGGCGTAACCCTTGCCATAGGCAGTGATGTCGAAATAGAACTCGTACACTTGGGCGTGGGTTTTCTCTCGGATCAGGTGAGCTAGCTTCATGGAGTACATGCAGCAGACCCGTGAGCAGTAGGCGTTGTGCTGCTTGTCGCGGCTGCCGATGCAATGGAGGATGGCCACCGCTTTCGGCTTGTTACCGTCTCTCAGCAGCACCTCCCCGCCCGTCGGCCCCCCGGCGTTGACCAACCGCTCTACCTCCAGCGCGGTGTAGACATCGTCGTACTGCCCGTAGCCGTACTGGGGCACATTGCGGGCGTCGTACGGCTCAAATCCGGTGGCCAGCACGATGGCGCCCACGTCGATCTCTTCCAGGCGCTCCTGCATATTGTGGTCAATGGCTTCCCGCTCGCAGGCCCACACGCAGCGGTAGCACTCGGAGCAGATGCCGCAGTCCAGGCAGCGCTCAGCCTCGGCAATCGCCTGCTCTTCGGTCAAGGGCAGCACGACCTCTTTGAAGGTCCGTACCCGCTCATTGAAGGGCAGGCGGGCCGGTTCCTCTCGCGGCGCCCGTTTGATAGCTCCTAGCCGGACCTTGGTCTCGGCTTCTTCCCGAGTCCATTTTTCCACCGGCCGTTTGTTCGGCTCTGGCTGGCGCAACGGTTCGCCCTGTAAGTAGCGGTGCACAGACTGGGCCGCTTCGTGGCCCAGGGCGACGGCATTGATGACAAAGCCGGCTCCGGCGACGGCCCCTCGCCCCGCAAAGAGGCCCGGGATCTCGGTGGCCAGCGTCTCGTGGTCGCCGACCATGCTGTCAAAGGGCTCGTCGAGGAACACCAGGTCGGAGAACTGGCCAATGGCGCGGATGATGGTGTCCACCTCCATGACAAACTCGGTCCCTGGATCCGGGACCACCACTCGCTTGCCGGTCTCGTCAATGCGGCTGAGCCGTCGTGAGTGAGCACACTCCATGCCGACCACACGCCCGTCCTCGCCCAAAATGCGCGTCGCTACGGTTTTGGTCTGTAGCTTGACCCCCTCCGCCTCGGCCTCTTCCAGCTCCCACGAGTAGGCTGGGATCTCGCCCCGCGAACGACGGTAGACCAAGCTAACCTCTTCAGCGCCCATGCGCAGGGCTGTGGTGGCCGCGTCCACAGCGGTGATGCCGCCGCCCACGATGGCTACCCGCTTGCCGATTCCGTAGGAATGCCCTTGGCTCTGCACCGACCGTCCCAGGTTCACTCGCCGCAAGAAAGCAATCCCCGAGAGCACCCCCTCCAGATCCTCGCCCTCGATGCCCAGGCTTGTGGCCTGGCTGACGCCCGTGGCCAGGTAGACGGCATTGTAATCGCCGCCGTGGCTCTTGAGCAGCTTCGATGGGTCGCGAATCGGGCTATTCAGCCGCAGCTGG
>JASFTJ010000190.1:0-5593 GCA_050053615.1 Anaerolineae bacterium
GACGGGAGGCAGAGTGAGATGGAGGTACAGGTGCGAGAGGTCAGCGAAAAGCGGGAGCGAGGCGAGATGTACGGTCTGTACGGTCCTCTAGCCATTTTCAGCGGGACGGCCAACCCGGAACTGGCTCAGGAGATTGCCGGCAGGCTGGACAAGCCACTGGGACAGGTGATCATTCGTCAATTCGCCAATGAGAATGTCTTTGCCAAACTCCGAGAAAGCGTGCGCAGCAAAGATGTGTTTCTCATCCAGCCGACCTGCGCTGGCATCCGAAGGCGGAAACATACAAGCGGCGAATGCGTGGTGGTCCCGGAGGAGGTACAGGCTCTCGAGTCTGACAGGTTTGAGGAGTTCTCAGCTTCGGTAAACGACAGCATCATGGAGCTGCTGGTGCTGATTGACACCCTGCGGCGCGATTCGGCGGGGCGCATCACGGCGGTGGTACCCTACTTTGCCTACGGACGCACCGACAAAAAGGACCAGCCGCGCGTGCCCATCACCGCGCGGCTCATGGCCGAGATCATTGGCGTGGCAGGAGCCAACCGTTTTCTGGTGATGGATCTCCACGCCGGGCAGATCCAGGGCTTCTTTGACATCCCCGGAGATGAGCTGACAGCGCGCCACATCCTGGTCGACTATTTTCGCGACAGAAGCGGCTCTGACGCCGTGATCGTTGCGCCCGACATTGGGGCCAGCCGCCGGGCGCGCAACTTTGCCGAAGATCTGAACCTTCCGCTAGCCATCATTGAGAAGCGCCGCTTACCCGACGGCAGCGGCACTCGCCAGCTCAACCTCATCGGCAGCGTGGAGGGCTGCGACGCCATTATCTTTGATGACGAGATTGATACCGGCGGCACCATTGCCAAGGCTGCCAACTTTGTTCGGGAACGCGGCGCCCGGGATGTCTACGCTTGCGCTACCCACGCCATCCTCTCGCCGCCGTGGGGGGTGGAGAACATGCAGGCTGCCCGGCTGAAAGAGCTGGTGGTGACCAACACGGTGTACATCTCGGCCGGGAAGCGCAAAGCCCTGCAACCCTTCCTGCGCGTGCTGTCCGTGGCCGATCTGCTGGCCGAGGTCATCCAGCGCATCCACCTGGGCGTCTCGGTCGGGGCCTT
The DNA here is from genome assembly GCA_050053615.1 of Anaerolineae bacterium. Taxonomy (GTDB): domain Bacteria; phylum Chloroflexota; class Anaerolineae; order JAAYZQ01; family JAAYZQ01; genus JASFTJ01. The sequence continues at coordinate 1,116 of JASFTJ010000190.1, forward strand.
GTTCAATGAATAGGGCAATCAGCCAGCCTACTGACCAATCGATTGGCTTACTCCCACCTTCTTGTGGTATAATCTGAGGACAGGGCACTTCCATTGGGATTGGCCCACGAATACGCCCTGCGAGCGGAAAATGAATAGAGGATATGCTTAAAGGACTGATTAGCAAAGTCGTTGGCGACCCCAACGAACGAGAGATTCAAAAACTCCAGCCGCTGGTCGATGCTATCAATGGGCTGGAACCTGAAATGGAACGACGCACGGACGCTGAACTCCGCGCCTTGACCGACCAATTCCTGGCGCGCCTGGCGTCCGGCGAGACGCTGGACGATCTCCTGGTGGAGGCCTTTGCCGCTGTGCGCGAAGTGGCAAAGCGAACCGTGGACATGCGTCCCTTCGATGTGCAGCTCGTCGGCGGCATCGTCCTGCATCAGGGCAAGGTGGCCGAGATGAAGACCGGTGAAGGCAAGACGCTGGTGGCCACTATGCCGATCTATCTGAATGCCCTACAAGGGCGCGGCGTCCACCTTGTCACCGTGAACGATTATCTGGCCCGCCGCGATACCTTGTGGATGGGGCCGATCTATGACCTGCTGGGCCTGAGTGTGGGCCTATTGCAATCAGGCGCCGACCAACCGGCCTACCTCTACGACCCAAGCTATCAACGAGACCCCTATCCCGGCCTGCGCCCCGTTCCTCGCCAACAAGCCTACGCCGCCGACGTCACGTACGGCACCAACAACGAGTTTGGCTTTGACTATCTGCGCGACAACCTGGCGCTGAGCCTCGATCGCCGCGTCCAGCGCGACCTGCATTATGCCATCGTGGACGAGGTGGACAACATCTTTATCGACGAAGCCCGGACGCCGCTCATTATCTCCGGGCCGTCCGACGAAGCGGTGGAGGAATACAGTCTCTTTGCCAACATCGCCCGAACGCTGGCACCCGAGATCCACTATGAGCTGGATCAGAAAGAGCGTTCCGTCTATCTGACCGATGAGGGTTTGATGCTGGTCGAGCAGGAAACCGGCATTGAAAACATCTATGACGAAGCCAATTATCGCTACGTCCACTATATGCAACAGGCGCTCAAGGCCCACGTCCTCTTTTTGGAAGGCCGGGATTACATTCGACAGCGCAAGCGTATCGTTTTGGTCGACCAGCACACCGGTCGGCTCATGCCCAACCGACGCCTGAGCGAGGGGCTGCACCAGGCCATCGAGGCCAAAGAGAATGTGCCCGTCCGCCCCCGCGACGTAACCTCCGCGACTATCACCATCCAGAACTATTTTCGCATGTACGAAAAGTTGGCGGGTATGAGCGGCACCGCCGTCACCGAGGCCGAAGAGTTTTTCAAGATTTACAACCTGGATGTGCTGGCGATCCCCACTAACGAACCGGTGATCCGCGAGGACCATCCCGACTTTGTCTACCGCAGCGAAGAGGCCAAGCTCCGCGCGGTGGCCCGTGAGATCCTGCAGTGTCACAGCCAGGGGCAGCCAGTGCTGGTGGGCACCACGTCTGTGGAAATGTCGGAACGGCTCAGTAAGCGCCTTGACAGCGACCCGCTGCAGATGGCGGCCCTGGCCCCGCGTGTGGCCTACGCTTTGTTGGACGCTGAACTGGACGGAGACGAGCGCGCGGAACTGCGTGAGACGATGGACGACGGCCTGGAGACAATGAATCCCTACGCCTGGCGGAGGATGATGCGGGCCCTCGATTTGGACTCCAGCATGCTCTCCGACGACAACTTGAACTGGGTCAGCGACTACCTGGAGCTCGCCGAGGACCGGGCCGCGCAGCGTGCGCTGGAGCGTGCCCTGCGCGAGGGCATCCCTCACGAGGTGCTCAACGCCAAGGAGCACACCCGCGAAGCGACTATCATCGCCCGTGCCGGCGAACCTGGCGCGGTGACCATCGCCACCAACATGGCCGGCCGCGGTGTGGATATCAAGCTAGGTGGTGAGCTTTCGGAGGAGACGATCCACAAGGCCCACCAGGCGCTGAGAGCCCGGGGCCTCGACTCCTTCCGGGCTACGCCGGCCCAGATGGACAGCGCCATCGCCGAGGTAGTGCCCCAGTACGCCAAGCGCCGCGAGCGGGTACTGGAGGCTGGCGGCCTGCATGTCCTGGGCACCGAGCGCCACGAGGCCCGGCGCATTGACAACCAGCTGCGGGGTCGTTCTGGTCGCCAGGGCGAGCCTGGTTCGTCGCGTTTCTATCTTTCGCTGGAAGATGATCTTATGCGCCGCTTTGGCCGCCGCGAGATGCTGTCCAAATTGATGGAGCAGATCGGCGACGACCTTCCCATCGAACACGGCTTGGTCAGCCGTACGATCGAGCGGGCGCAGACCTCTGTTGAGGGCCATAACTTTGACATCCGCAAGCATTTGCTGGAGTACGACGATGTCCTCAACCGTCAGCGCGAGACGATCTATGGCGAACGGCTGCGCATCCTCAAGAGTGATGACCTGCGACCCGAAGTGTGGCGGATGCTTGAAGGGCAGGTAGACGAATACCTGGAACGGTACGGGGAGGATCCGGACCAGCAACGGCTGCTCTTTGCCGGGCTGGACGAGGTCATCCCTATCATCTTTCCGGAGCCCAAGGCGCCCTTTCAAGGGCCGCTGGCGTTTGGCAGCCACCTCACGACCTTCCCGCCGTTCACCATCGGTTTCCTGGCGGATCGGTTGGCGGACCGCCCCTTGGATGAAGTGAAGCAAGAGCTGGCCGCTCTCTCTGTCCGGGCCGCCGATGCCTACGGAGAGCAAATCCGCCAGACGGTGAGCGAGACGGCGGGCGATACTCTGGAGAAATATGAGGAGCGATTGGACCGCTATCGGGCGCTTCTCGACCAAAAGACCGAGGGCTTTGTGCAACTGCTGGAGGATCGAGGCCAGCCCCTCGACCCCCGGCGATTGGTGCAACACATAGAGCACACCTATCCGCTCAAGCTCGATACCCCCCGTGAACTGTATGCAGCGCCTTTGGACGACATGCTCGACTATTGGCGGGCCCAGATCGAGGACGAGTTCCACCGGCAGACCTGCGCAGGCTTGATAGATCGCGTCCAGACGCGGTTGCCCGGCGACGCGCGCAGCGGCCTGGATGGCCTGCGATCGGCACAGATCCCGCCTGACAAGCTGGCCGACGAACTGCATCGCGTGCGCGATCTCGCCGCAAAGGAGCCCCGGGACGACGATGCTCGTCGCCAGCTCGCAGAGTTGTCCCCGCCGGCAGAGCCCAGCGCCCAGCAAGTGCTGGATTTTGTAGACGCCATCAAGCAAACCAGCGACCTTGACTTCGGTCGGCTGGATCGCCTGGTGGGGCATGTCCTGGGCGCCCATCTGGACAAACTGATCGCCGACTATCATACAGCCGCGGTGGAGGAGGATTCGCCCCTGCAGCGTGATTTGGAGCGGCTGCGGGGAGGTGTGAATGAGGGCCAGCGGGGCGGGCGGAGCGACTTTTTGGGCGTGCTACGCCAGCTGAACGACCTGGTCCACCTGGAAATCCACGATCTAGAATCGTTGCTGAGCCTGGCTGTAACCCATGAATACGCCAAATGGGCGCAACGGCAGCTCGCCGAGTATGACGCGGACGTCACCCGCCGTCCCCTGACCGACACTTCGTGGGCTGCTATTGCCGAGCACCTGCTGGCTACCCATTACACTCAGAAGCAGGTCTATGACCGGGGGCACCGCCGCCGCATGACCTGGCTGCCCAGGCTGCCCTTCAGCTATGTGGGTCAGGCCTACGCCAGCAGCCTGGAGCCGGAAGCGCTGCGCCACGCAACCCTAGACTCGTTACGCGGAGCCATTGAACAACGAGAACGAACCTGGGGCCAGCAGGAATTGCAGCGTTGGGCGCATCTTTTGCTGGACGACCTGGATGAACAAACTTTCGACGGTTTGATCCGCTATTTGGGCGAGCGGGAGCTGGGAGACGACCGGGGGCGTCGCGTAAGAGATCTGCCCCCCCATCTTTACGAGCATTTGCGCTTTATCTTGGCCATCCGCCGGCTTGAGGAGCGGCGTCTGGAGAGCCTGCCCCACGCAGACCGATCACTCGCCCACCTGGGCCAGGCGTTTGAAGAACGGCTCCTCGACACTCCGGTCAGCGAACTGGAAGAGGGATTACAAAAGCGCATCGGCGATCAGCTGCGTCAAATCGGATTCTTGGACGATCCGGCGGCGAAGGAGAGCTTGGCCGAACAGCTCATCGGCGACTGGGATCAGCGCACTCGCGACCAGGTGGCCGATTTCTGGGGGCGGCAGTTCATCCAGGACCACAAAGGCGAACCGCTGACCGACCTAACGCCGGAGGCTCAGGAGACGGTCATCGCCTATCTGCAGAGCCAGCGGCGATTTGTGGACGAAGAACAGGTGCAGCGCTTTTTAGTGCATCAGCGGATGAGCGACCTGCCATTGGAGACGCGTGAGAATGCTTTGCTGCACCTGGCGCGAACTCGACTGGACCGG
>JASFTJ010000191.1:0-5564 GCA_050053615.1 Anaerolineae bacterium
CGCGCAAGCGGCTCGGCCAGCATTTTACGGATAGGTTCTTAGGGTCTTTGGTAGCCCAGTCGTTCCATCATCGGCGCGATGAGGGGCTGAATCCGGGCGATGGCTTCAGGGTTCTCGCGGCGCCATTTTTCCCGGTCCGGCGCCGAGACGACGTTGATGCGCGGCAGGCTTTCGGCAAAGCGGGCCAGGTTCGTTTCAAAGTCGATGTCGAGGAAGGCGGCGACCTGGGGCAGCACGGCGCCGGGGTCGGCGATCAGGTCCTCGTAGCGGATGGTCAGGTAGGGGGCCTGGCCGGTTTCGCGGTGAGCCAGCACCGCCTCGTTGCAGCGGATCCACTGCCAGGCGCAGACCTCCTCCAACGGGCTGGCCGTCAGGTCCCGCCAGCCGGGGATGAGGGTGAAGGCCCATCGGTCGCGGGTGTAGCCTGGGATGTGCAGCGGGTCGGGCACTTGGTAGCCGGGAAACAGATGAGGCTGTCGCCAGCCCTCGATGAGCGAGTTGACGTTGCTCCGCCCGTCGCGGGTCAGGTAGAGGACGCGGGCGTCGGGCCACAGGGCCAGCAGGAAGGGCAGCCGCAGGCAGTTCTCCGGCGTCTTTTCCAGGAGCCGGATCGGCGCGCCGGAGCGGCGGGGCAGGAGCGTGTTGCGCAGGCGGACCAGGCGGCGGATAATGTTCAGGCCCCGCTGGGGCAACGCGCTGCTGACGCCAGAGCCGGGCTCGGTCGTCCGGCCGCGCTGTTTGATCCGCCGCCACAGGCGATTGCCCCGCAGCCAGCCGCGCACGCGGTTGACTCGGTGCCAAAAGGTGCCCGGCGCTGCTTGACGCTCGAACTCGGCCAGGATGTAGGCCCGCGACTCGGGGGTCAAGTCATCGGCGTCTAGGGCGCCCGACGCCCAGTCTTTGGCGCTGGGCGGGTGGCAGCGCTCGATGATGGCCTTGCTCTCGTAGCCGATGGACCACAGCGACTGCGCCTCGGACAGGATGTTGAACAGCAAGGTCGTGCCCGAGCGCGGGCAGCCGATGATCAAAACCGGTGATTGAATCATGCGCACCTCAATCGTTTGCAGCCTGATAGGCTGGATGATACTCGATAGGCTGGGGAGTGTCAAGTCGGTCAGGTGCTTGCACGAGGAAAAGCTCCCTCCCCCAGGGGAGGAGAGTTCTCTCCCTCGGGGGAGACACGCTGTTAGCGCCTTCGGCGGAGCTGGGGTGAGGGGGGATCTTACGCTCAAGGATACCAACGATGCCAAGAACTGAGCCTCCCATCTTTATCATCGGCGTGCACCGCTCGGGCACGACGCTGCTACGCTTTATGCTCAGCAGTAGTCCGCGCCTTTACATCCCGCCCGAGTCGGATTTCATCCCCCGCTTTTTCGGCCGGGACCCGACCGCCGAGTTGAGCGAGGCGCGCATCGCCCGCCTGCTGGACGTCATTTTCGGCCGCTATCGCTTGGTCAAAGAGTGGCAGGGCGAACCGCCCACCGTCCAGGAATTCGTCGCCGCCATGCCGGGTCGCACGCCGGCCGATTTCCTCGACACGCTCTACCGCACCTACGCCCGGCAGCACGGCGCCGAGCGCTGGGGCGACAAGACGCCCATCTATGCAAGTTATGTGGACCTCATCCACGAGATTTTCCCGCAGGCTCAGTTTGTGCACATCATGCGCGACGGGCGCGACGTGGCGCTGTCCATGCTCGACAAGTGGGAGCGCGAGATCCATATCGACGTCTATTTCGCCGCGTGCAATTGGGTGCGCCGCATCCGCCAGGCACAAGCCTCGGGGGCGCGGCTGGGGCCGGACCTCTACTACGAGTTGCGCTACGAGGACCTGGTGGCCGATCCCGAGGCGCAGCTCAAGCCGCTGTGCGACTTTGTGGGCGAGTCCTACCGGCCCGAGATGGCCGAGCCTCATCGCTTGGGCCGCGAGCGGTTCGACGCTGGGGACTTTCACGCGGCGCTTCGCCGGCCGCCCAGCACAGCGCGCATTGGCCGCTGGCGGAAAGAGATGTCTGGGGCGGACGTGCGTCTCTTCCAGCGCATCGCCGGGCCGCTGTTGGCCGAACTGGGCTACGAGGTCCCTGACGCAGGGCCGATGCCAGCCGGCGAGCGTCTGCGCTTTGCCGCGCTGGGGGCCAAGTACGCGACGTTGCAGGCGGGCCGCCGCGTCTTGCAGGCGCTGGGCCTCGTGCCGCCGATCTAGACCGAGGGGAAAAGCAGTCATGACCGATTTGCCGGAAAGGCCGTTCTTCGTCATAGGCAATCCCCGCTCGGGGACGACCCTGCTGCGTTTTATCCTGAGCAGCCACCCGCGCCTTCACATCCCCGCGGAGACAGGCTTTTTGCCCTTTCTCGGGTTCGACGCCGACGCTATCTTGGCGCCGGTCGAGGCTCGCACCGTGCTGACGCGGATCGGGCGGTTGAACCGCGAGTGGGCCGGCCTGGTGGAGGATGTAGAGGCGTTGTACCGGGAGTTGCCCGAACCGACGCTGGCCCATCTGCTCGACGCGCTGTATCGGGTCCAGATTGCCGAGCATGGCGCCGTACGATGGGGCGACAAGACGCCCAGCTATGTGCTGCACCTGGACAGACTCGACCGCATCTTTTCCACGGCCCAGTTCGTGCACGTGATCCGCGATGGCCGGGATGCGACACTGTCGGCCCGGGCAAAATGGGGACGTCGGCGCTGGTACATGGACAATTACTACCTCTTGCGGAACTGGGTCCGGCACGTGGACCACGGGCGCCAGGCTGGGCGCAAGCTGCCGGCGGATCGTTATCTCGAAATTCGCTACGAGGGCCTGGTGCAGCACCCCGAACGGGTTGTTAAAGAAATCTGCGCATTTCTGGGAGAAACCTTCTGTCCCGAGATGCTGAATCACACCCAGCTGGCCCGCGAGCAGATTGGGCCGCGCGGCCACGTCGAGGTCCGGGAGCCCATTTCGACGGCCAGCGTGCAGCGCTGGAAGACGCAGATGTCGAATTCTGACAAGAGACTGGCCGACCGAGTGGCCGGCCCGACGCTGGCCGCTTGCGGCTACGAGCTGTCAGGCCTGGGACTGCCGACCGGCGGCGATCGGCTCAGATTTCTACTCCTTTCGTGCAAGTATGCCCTGATCCAGGCGGGCCGTCAGGCGCTCACGCGGTTGGGGTGGCTGACGCTCAATCGTGGCAAGCGGCGCAGGCGTGTTTGAAATGAGTTGGGAGACGTTTCGTAGTGCGCGCTTTTGCGGCGCCCTCGGCGAATCCCCGACTATGAACGCTCGTCTGTGTGGTAGCCCAGCCCCAAGGCAAAACTGCAATTCGCGCTTTTTCCAAAATGTGCTATAATTGGGGCCGCGTCCGACCAGGATGGAGGGCGTCTGGGGGGTGCATGCGGATTTTGTGTCTGACGTCTCGTTTGCCCTATCCGCCCGATCGAGGCGACCGGCTGCGAGCGTTTCACTTTATCGAGCATCTGGCTCGCGAACACGAACTGGAACTGATTTCGTTCATTGCCCGGGATTCGGAGCGCGAGTATCTGGCGCCGCTGCAAGGCTACTGCCAGCGCGTTCAGGTCTTGCGGATGGGTCCACGCCGGTCGGCGCTGACTGTGTTTGGCAACCTGTGGCGGCGCGAGCCTTTGCAAGCGCTTTACTATCGGTCGGGCGAGATGCAGCGGCTGGTGGACCGGGCGCTGGCCAAGGGGCAATTTGACATAGTATATGTGCATCTGTTTCGGATGGCGCCCTACGTGGCCGGTCGGTCGGATTTGTACCGCGTTGTGGATCTGACCGATGTGATCTCGGAAGAGGTGGCCCTCTCGATGCCCTATCGCCGGCTGGCGTGGCGTCTGCTCTATGGCCTGGAGAAGCCACGCATCGAGCGCTACGAACGCTACGTGGCCGACGCTTTTGAGGAGACGTGGCTCATCTCGGACGCAGACCGTCGGGTGCTGGCTGCACGTTGTCCGCGGGCCAACATCCAGGTGGTGACCAACGGCGTGGACACAGAGCAGTTTCGGCCGACAGGGCAGCCCTGTGAGCCGAACAGCTTGATCTTTGTCGGCCATCTGCGCGTTTTTCACAACGTGGACGCGGTGACACATCTGGTCCGGGACGTGCTGCCCCTGATTCGGAAAGAGATCCCTGATGTGAGGCTTGATATTGTGGGCGCCAATCCCGGCCCGAAGGTCCAGCAGTTGGGGGACGCGCCCGGCGTCACGGTGGTCGGCTTTGTGCCGGACCTGAACGAATACCTGAACCGGGCCGCGGTGTTTGTCGCGCCGCTCCGTTTTGCGGCCGGAGTTCAGAACAAGGTGCTGGAGGCGATGGCCGCGGGCCGGCCCGTAGTCACGACGTCGCTGGTGAATGTGGGGCTGTGCGCCAATCCCGGGCAGGAGCTTTTTGTCGCCGATGATGCTGAGCCGATGGCGGAGCGGGTCGTCGCCCTGCTGCGCGACGGCGAACTGGGCAGACGGATCGGACGGGCAGGCCGTGAGTTCGTCGAGCGGACGTACAACTGGGGGCGCGTCGTCGAGCGTATGGGGGAGATTGAGCGGATTCTTTCCGCCTAGGAGGAATATGAGAATCCTGGTGACGGGCGGGGCCGGCTATATCGGTTCCAATCTAGTGGATACGTTGATAGCTGATGGGCACGAGATCTTTGTGGTGGACAATCTCTCGACCGGCAAGATTGACAACATTCAGCATCTGCTAGATCACGAACGATTCCACTTTGTTAACGACACGATCCTGAACGAAGTTCTGATGGACCGGATCGTCGCTCAGGTGGACCAAGTGTACCACCTGGCAGCCGTGGTGGGCGTCAAATATGTGGTTGCAGATCCGTTGAATGGGATCATCACCAACGTCAGCGGCACGGAGGTCGTTTTGGAAAAGGCCTACAAGTACTGGAAGCGGACGGTGATTGCCTCCAGTTCCGAGGTCTATGGCAAGAGTGTGGAGGCGCCGCTGCGCGAGAATGGGGATCGCCTGTTTGGATCCACGACGGTGGCCCGCTGGTCCTACGCCATGGCCAAGGCGATTGATGAGCACTTTGCCTACGCCTACGCGGATAAGGGCTTGCCCGTCTCCATCGTGCGCTATTTCAACTCGTATGGCCCGCGCCTGGATCCCAAGGGGTATGGTAGTGTCATCGCCAAGTTCATCACGCAGGCGCGGCTGGGGCAGCCGCTCACAGTCTTTGACGACGGACAGCAGACCCGCTGCTTTACATACATAGACGACACGGTTCGCGGCACGATCCTGGCCGGCACCGCCATGGAAGCGGTGGGCAAGGTGTTCAATATCGGTTCGAATCGGGAGACCCGGATCCGAGATCTGGCCCGGATGGTCTGCGAACTCGTGGGTTCCGACTCTGACATCGTCCACGTGCCGTATCGTAACGTGTTCGGCGAGAATTTTGAGGAAACACGTCGCCGCGTGCCAGAGGTGAGCCGGGCAGCGGAACTCCTGGGCTTCAGCGCCGAAACGCCATTGGAGGAGGGGCTGAGAAAGACCATCGCTTGGTTTCAGCAGACCTGGCCCCGCGAGAAACTGAAACCGGGGCGCAATGATCTGGCCGGA
>JASFTJ010000192.1:0-5552 GCA_050053615.1 Anaerolineae bacterium
TTGAAAGGGTTGACCGGCACCGGCTTGCCCCAACCGATCCCCCAGCCGCTCAGGGACATAAAGACGATCATCAGCGCCCCGATGGGGTCAAAGTGAGCCACTGGATTGAGTGTCAAGCGCCCCCTCTGGCGAGCCGTGGAATCGCCCAGTTCATAGGCCGACCAGGCATGGGAGAACTCATGGATACTGATAGATACCACCAAGGCCAGCAGGTAAAAGACCATTTGGATTGGATCGAACATAATCATCTCCTCAGGGAAAGGTCCTACACGTTTGAATGGACTCTTTCCCAATGCACAACGTCCAATTATAGCACAAGTCTCGCTCGCTGGCGAAACAGGACAGAGGCTATGTAAGAAAGTCCGTCACGTGCAAGTGCTCCACTGTGTCCCACATCATTCTCCACTGGCAGCTTTGGAGCTGTCCAAGAATAACTTTGCACTCTGGGGTCTAGCGAGAAATCATCCTGAGCCCGTCCAAGGATGATGTCTCGCGGGTCTTTGGGCTCCCGGAGCTGCAAAAGTCGCCCTTCGACAGGCTCAGGCTGACTTTTGCTCACACCGAGAAGTGCAGAGTCGTTCACAGACAAGTCCTTTTGACCACGGCAGGCGCCGCGCTACAAGGCGAGAGGGCAAGGCGGGCGGTCAGCAGGATACTTGTGGTTTGTTGTCAGAATTCTCTTGTGGTATACTGGCCCCCAATCCAAGGAAGGAAGGTTGAGCGAAATTGCGTATTCTGTTGGTGAACCCAAAATCCAAACTGCCCATTGACACGCGGACCTCCCCGCCGCTGGGATTGGCCTACTTGGCTGCTGTCTCTGAGCAGCGCGGCGACCAGGTCCGCGTTCACGACGGGGATGTGGAGGATGCGTCACTCGAGCGGGTTATCCGCGAATTCATGCCAGAGGTGGTGGGCATCACGGCCAACACGACCCAGATCACAGCTGCTTGGCGCGACGCCGAACTGGTCAAATCCCTTGGTCACGCGCCTGTCGTCCTCGGCGGCCCGCACCCTACGACCCTGCCCGAGGAGTCGGCTGCCAAGGCTTGTGTGGATGTTGTGGTCCGCAGCGAAGGGGAAGCGACCTGGCTGGAGCTGTTGGAAAACTGGGAAACTAGTAGAGTGGTGGACGGGGGATCGCGCGCTGGCGATCTGCCGCGTCCCGATTCTGTTGCCGGCATCACGTATCAAAAGCAAGATGGCTCCGTCGTCAGCACACCCAACCGTCCGCCCATCCCGGTCGAAGAATTGAACGAGATGCCGTTTCCCGCTTGGCATTTGTTCAAGCTGGATCGCTACACCAACCTCCAGCCCACTGTGGACAAGGTGGATGGTCGAAGCTTGCCCATCCTGACCTCGCGGGGTTGCCCCTATCGTTGCACCTACTGTTCGCAGATCGGCCCTCGGTTGTGGCGGGCCCGGTCAGCAGAGAGTGTGGTCACCGAGTGGCGCTGGCTGGTGCGAGAACAAGGCGCGGCCGAGATCGGCGTCTTGGACGACTCTTTCAACATTAACCGCCAGCGCGTGCTGGATATCTGCCAGCGACTGGTGGACGAGGGCCTCGATCACGTGCCTTGGATCATGATTAACGGGATCCGCGCCAATCTGGCTGACGAGGAAGTGCTAGGTGCGATGAATCGGGCTGGCTGCATCCGCACCGCCTTTGGCGTCGAGAGCGGCAACCAAAAGATCCTCGATTCGGTGGTGGACAAGCACCTCACGCTAGACCAGGTGCGTTCGGCTTTTGAGGCGGCGCAAACCGTTGGAATGGAGACCATCGGCTTTTTCATCATCGGCATGCCGGGCGAGACAGAGGAGACCATGGATGACACCATCCGCCTGGCCTGCGAACTGGACCCGGTAGTGGCCAACTTTTCCATCGCTACACCCTTCCCTGGCACGCAGATGTACGAGACGGTCAAAGCCCAGGGGCATATCCTGGCTGACACGTGGGACGATTTCGTCTTTTTCGAGGGCAAAGCGCGCTTCGAGATGCCGGGCATGCCGGCCGAACTGGTGGAGCGCAAGTGGAAGGAAGCGTACCGCCGCTTCTATCTCCGCCCGAAGCGGATCGCCCGGACGCTGATGCGGCAAGAGACTTGGCAGCGTCTGCCGCGCACAATGCGCATGGCCTGGCGAACGGTGGTGGGTTCAGAATGAAGGAAGACAGGATTCAGTGCAGCGTCGGTATCACTGCCTACAACGAAGAAGCAAACATCGGTCGGCTGCTGCAGACATTGACTAACCAACTGCTCCACAAAGTCGAGATCACCGAGATCATTGTTGTAGCTTCGGGCTGTACGGACCGTACCGAGGATATTGTGCGGGAGCACATGGATCGGGATCCGCGCATCCAACTGTACGTCCAGGAGAAACGAGAGGGCAAGACCTCAGCCATTAATGTCTTTCTGAAGCACGCCAGGGAGCAGATTTGCGTGCTGGAGAGCGGCGATACCCTGCCCGGCGAGGACACCATCGAGAGGATGGTGCGTATGTTCCACAACCCAGGCGTCGGGATGACAGGCGCCCACAAGGTGGCGGTTAACACCCCAGACCACATCGTGGGTTTGCTCTCGCACCTGCGTCTCAAAATGGAGCATCAACTTTGTCTGGAGATTCCTCGTCTGGGTGAGCTGATTGCCTTTCGCAAGGTCTTTGACCAGTTGCCGCCTGATGTGGCTATGGACGAAGCCTTTGTCGAGGCGCTCATTAATCGTGGGGGGATGCAGGTCCGCTATGCGCCCGACGCAGTGGTCTATAGTCAGGGGCCAGAGACGGTGGCTGACTTTGTCAGGCAACGCCGCCGAAACTATGCCGGACACTTGCATCTGAGCGAAAAGTACGGCTATCAGGTTTCCAGCTTGCAAAACACGCGGGTGCTACGCATCGCCCTGGAAGAGGTATGGGGGGCGATCCGGCTTGTGGCGACCCTCGGCTTCCTGGCTTTGTTGGAAGTCTATTCGCGGGCACTCGGCGCGTGGGATTACCGCATCAGGAAGAAGAATCACGTTGTTTGGGACATGGCCTGGAGTACCAAGGATCCCGGCAAGGGAGTAGACGAGCGAGGGACGACGCTGGAGCATGGGTAACCGTCTAAAAGACATACTGTCGACAGGTTTGAAAGTGGCGATCAGCCTGGGGCTGATCGCTTACATTGTCACCCGCCCAACCATCCTAGCGGCAGACTGGGACTCGATTCTCGCCGGTCTCCGTGTCTGGCCTTGGTTGGCGGGGCTGGTCATCTACTTTGTCGCCATTGGATTCAACGTGCTCAAGTGGCAGTATCTACTCCGCACGCTCGACGTCCATGTGCCCTTCTCCAGTCTCTTTCGGCACAACTTGGTGGGGCTCTTTTTCGCCAATTTGCCCTTGAGTATGGTTGGAGGCGACATCGCCCGAGGTTGGGATTTGGCGCGCCACGCCGAGGGACAGACTGCCCCCATTGCGGTGTCGGTGCTCGTTGATCGGCTGGTTGGCCTGGCGGGCTTTCTTGTGGCGGCTGCCATGGGACTGACCTATGCCATCGTCGGCCTCGGACGGCCGGATCTCGCCTGGCTACTGCTGTCGATGGCCTTGCTACTCCTCGTTTTTGCTGTGGCCTTTGCCGTGCTGATGAGCCAGCGCCTCCGCAGCTTGGTGGAGCGTCTCTTCAGCCTGGGGCCACTGAGCCGCTTTCTGTCTCCGTACCAAAAGATGTCTGACTCGGTACAAGTCTACCGCACCCGCGCCGGGGCATTGGCGGTGGCCCTGGGACTTCAGCTTGCCACCGTGGTTGCAACCTGCATCGTCAACTTTGTCGCAGCGGTCTCTGTAGGGGCGGACGTGCCGCTAGAGTGGGTGTTTGTGCTTACCCCCCTGACCGCCTTTGCGCCGTTCCTGCCCTCCATCGCCTCTGGCCTCGGGTGGAACCAAGGGGTGTTCATCGTTCTGTACAAGGACCTGGCTGGTGCTGTGCCCAATGAGGCTCCGGCTTTTGCCATGTCGTTGGCCATGCAGGTCATCATTCTGGCCTCCAGCCTCCCTGGGGCCATCCTCTGGTGGAGGAGACGGACCACGAGATCCACACAGACCTAGCCCGCCGGCAATCTGGGGAGCGAGGGAAGCACGCGTCCGCGGTCAGTAGGCGCAGGTTGGGATACCGGTGCGAGCTTGTGTTTCAGCGACCAAGCGGTTCAGGGTTTCCTTCGCACTGTGCGGGATTTGACAAACTCACTCAGTTTCTGTAAAATTATTTTGAAGAATATCGAACTGTGTTGAGGTGCATGATGGATAGAGCAGAGTATTTGCTGGAATTCTTCAAAGCGCTGGCTGATGAGAAGCGGCTTCAGATCGTCGGGCTGTTGGCTCGCCAAGATTACTCGGTGGAGGAGCTGGCGGCTATCCTCGATCTCAGTTCGGCTACGATCTCGCACCACCTTCGACGTTTGGTCGAAGCTGGCTTGGCGCAGGCAACCGCTGACCAGCATTATCATATCTATTCCCTTCGGCTCCAAGAACTTCACAAGAGGGCTCAAGAACTCCTCTCCGAAGAGACCTGGCAGGAGCCGGCCGCGGACCTGGACCTGGACGCCTACGACCGTAAAGTGCTGCGCGACTTTCTGCAGGACGGTCGCCTGAGTATCATTCCCCGTCAACGCAAGAAGCGAGATGTGATCCTGCGCTATCTTGCGGAGCAGTTCGAATCGGACCGCCGCTATGCCGAACGTGAAGTCAACGAGATCATCAGTCGTACTCACGACGACTATGCCACGTTGCGCCGCGAACTAGTCGACAACAGGCACCTGGCCCGCGATCACGAGATCTACTGGCGAACGGCGTGATCGGCGTACACTGCGTCTCCCGCGACAAGCCAATGCGCCGGGGACGATGAGGGGCCTTGGAACAGGCTGCGGGTCACCGTGTTACAGGGATCTGTGTCGGTTTCCCTTGCCGCGCCGACTCGTACAGTGCAGCCAGGGTAACTACGTTGGCTCGGCTGCTGGTCAGGGGCACCGGCAAACCTTTTCCGTCGAGGACAGCGGCTGTCAGGGTTTCTACCTCGCACCAGTACGGGTCAACATTCGATCGGACAATCTCTTCTTCCTCAGCGCCCCGGCGGAGAAGGAGCCGGGTGTTCGCTCCCATTGGGTATGGCTGTTCGATGATCAGAACACCGTCGGTACCGATTACTTCAGCCTCGCTGCGGAATTGCTGGCGAAAACCGCAGTCAAAAACGCCCAACACTCCATCGCTGTAACGCAACAGTCCGGCAAAGGTGGCATCCACGCCGCTGTCGCCCAGCGTCTGCCAGCCAAAGACCTGCTCTGGTTCGCCAGCGATCCACCGAATAAAGCTCACCGGATAGCTGCCCACATCCCACAGCGAACCCCCGCCTAGTTCCGGTTTCCAGCGCACATCGTTGGGTCGCTCAAGGAGGAAGGAGAGGCTCCCACGGACCAGGGTGACCTGCCCCACAGCCCCTTCCCGAACCAGTTGCCTGGCCTTGTGGAGCAATGGGTGGTAAAGGTACATGACCGCCTCGGTGACCACAACGTCCGCTGACTCGGCAGCGA
>JASFTJ010000193.1:0-5549 GCA_050053615.1 Anaerolineae bacterium
GGGCACTTTTGGGTTGCGGACGGCGCATGATTTGGGAAAGCCGTTGACGGGCAAGGTTCCCCCCCAGGTGTTAGAGCTTTTTGACCGGGTGGCGATGCGCGCTGAGCCGGTTTCCGTCGAGGTGTCACCGGATCGAGATCGGGTGCTGTATGTCAGCGTCTCGCCCGTCGTGGGTGTGGGCCAGGTGGCCGTCGTGCAGGACATAACTCCTCTCAAAGAGCTGGAACAGATGCGCTTGCAGGCCGAGCAGGAGGAGCGTCAACGTCTCCGGCGTACCTTTGAACAATACGTCGGCCCGGAACTGGTAGACCGTATTCTTGCACAGCGGGCGGGTATGCTGGAGCGTCGTCAGCGCCGTGATGTGGTGGTTCTCTTTACCGATCTGCGGGGCTTTACGCGCCTGACCGCAACCTCCTCAGCGCACGCTGTCATCGAGGTGCTAAATCAGTTCTTTACCGCCATCGTGGACATTGTCTACACACACCAGGGCACCGTGTTTGACTTGGCAGGCGACGAGCTGATGGTTGGCTTTGGCGCTCCGTTCGACCAGGAGGATGCCCCGCAACGGGCCTTGCAGACAGCCGGCGACATGCAGCGTGTGTTTGCTGGTCTGCGGCGGCGTTGGCAAGTGGAACAAAGCATTGAGGTTGGATTGGGTGTGGGCATTGACCGTGGGACCGTTGTGATGGGCAGTATTGGCGCACCCAGCCGCATGAACTTTGGCATGGTGGGTGACGCCGTCAACACAGCGCACAGGTTGGTAGAGTTGGCCCAGCACGGCGAAATCATTGTGTCGGAGGCGTTTGTCGAGTCTTTGGACGGAGACTCTGAGGGGTGGACCTTTGAGCGGCTGTCCCCCGTGGAACTCAAGGGCAAGAGCCTACCTTTGCAGATCTATCGAGCACGACCTAGGGCAAAGGCGTTTTGACTACGGTCCTTGAACTACTTGCCAGACAAAAATGGCGACCATGCTCAGACCGATTCCCAGCTGAGCCACGGTCGACAAGGCCCAGCCAATCACCCAGCCGCTGCCTGCCTTGAGCGCCTGTCTCCAATCGTCCTGGCGAAAGGTTTCGATCAGCAGCACGACCAGGAGCGCCCCGACGATAGCCCCCGGTAGAGAGAACAACACCAAGCCGATCAACCCACCCAGCAGCCCCAAAGCGACACTCCAGCCACTGGCTCCTCCCATCTTGGCTCCCGCGCCGCTGGCCCAGATGTCTGCCGTCGTGGCCGCGATGGCCAGCAGGCCGAGCACGACCAGCGTGGGCCAGCCGATCACGTGAAATCCCTCGACCAGTGCGTAGAGAAACGCAGCCACAAAGATCAGAATGGTCCCTGGGATGACCGGCAGTATAGTACCCATCAAGCCGACGAACATGATGAGCAAGGCAACGACCAGCGTGATGATGCTCAGAGGGTCTGTCATCTGGACGACTCCTGGCGCCATGAAGTGAGCCCTACCGTCTCGAGTGCCAGATGGCGAGCATCAGCCCGACTGTGATGAGCAGCGACATGACAAAGCCACCCAGAATGAGAACCGAGGCTCCAGCTTGCCACTCCGGCCAGATTGTCTGGACGTGGGGGATGATCAGCGCTGGACCGATGATAAAGGCCACGGCCAAGATCGCCAGGGCCAATCGGTTGGCTGCGGCCGTGATGCGGCGGGTTGGCTCCTCCAGCCCGCGCAAGGTGAGACTCAGGTTGCTTTCGCCAGCCTCAATTTGCTCTAGCATCCGCTGAAGCTGTTTGGGCAACAGCAACATGGCCTCAGCCGACTCACGCATTTGCGCCGCTATCTCGTTGAGGCGCGTGACGGGCGACTGCAATTCCAGGAGGGCATCGTGGACGTAGGGCTCGACTTCCTCAAAGACGTTGATGTCGGGGTCAAGCTGCAGGCTGATCCCTTCCAGCATGGCGATAGTCTTAAAGACCAGGACCAGGTTGCTGGGCATCTTGAGCCGGTTGGCAAAGGCCAGGCCCATCAAGTCCTCGACGAAGGACCGGGCGCGGATCTTTTCCAGTTCGAGCCCATAGTAGCGCATTCGCAGCCGATCCAGGTCGCGGGCCAGGTTGCGCTTGTCAGCAGCCCGGGTGGCAATACCCAGGTCCGATAGGGCCTCGACTACGCGGTCGGTCTCTTGCCGGAATAGCCCGACAAAGAGTTGCACCAACCCCAGTCGCTCCACGGTATCCAGTTGTCCCATGATGCCAAAGTCCATCATACCGATCACTTCATTCGCCAGCACCATAAAGTTGCCAGCGTGGGGATCGGCGTGGAAGAAGCCGTCCTGCAGAACGGCCTTGAGCAAGATGTCGATGTTCCGGCGGGCCACGACTTCACAATCGAGTCCGGCAGTCTTCAAGGCAGGCACGTTGGTGATCTTGATACCCTGGATGCGCTCCATCGTCAACACGCGGCGCGTCGTAGTCTCCCAGTAAACCGTCGGAATGCGGACATGGGCCTCGCCGGAAAACATCTGACAGTAGCGGTCCATGTTGTGACCTTCTTGCTCGTAGTTCTGCTCGGTGCGCAGCGTGTCGGCAAACTCCTGGGCCAACGACAGGACATCATAGTATTCGCCCCACTCGGTACGCTTCTTTGCCAAGGCTGCCAGCTCCAGGAGAATGTCCAGGTCGGTTTCGATGATCTTGTCCACACCGGGCCGGAAGACCTTGACCGCCACTTCCTGGTTGGTGGGCAACGTGGCAAAGTGGACCTGTCCCAGCGACGCCGATGCGATCGGTCGCTCCTCGAACGTGGGAAATATCTCATCAATGGGTTTTTTCAGTTCCTTCTCCACCTGCTCCTGAATGAGGGGAAAGGGAGTGGGCGGCACGGTGTCCTGAAGCTTTTCGAGTTCCCGGATGAATTCCACAGGCAGAATGTCGCCTCGGGTGCTCATAATCTGGCCCAGCTTGACAAAGGTCGGCCCCAATTCCTCAATGACCATGCGCACTCTCTCGGCGAGGGTAGCCCGTAGGATCTCGGCCGAGCTGAAGCGCAGCTTTTCAAGCCCTGGGGCCATGGCCCGTCCGATGCCCAATTGGGTCAGGATATATCCAAAACCGTAGCGGGTCAGAATTCGCCCGATCTGTTGGTAGCGTCGTAGGTGACGAAAAGTCTGAAAGATGTTTGGCATAATTCCCTCGTGTGCGGCGTCGCCATCCCTCCACTCCAAGCCGCCGCGCCGTGCAGAGCCTGCTCGAGGGTGTGGCGGCGGAGAGCAAGTATGTTTCCCTCATGCCAGTGTGTAGCCTCCTGCATTATACTCCAAGAGTCAGCACGCGGCAAGTGACTATGCTTACCAAAGAACAAGCCCCGGCCGTTGGACCGGGGCGGTAGAGGTGCAGGCGGATTACTGTTATGGGGCTTCTCTCTGCTGGATGCCTACTAGCTGAAGGAAGCGTTCCCATCCTTGCCGGATCTGCAACGACTTGAGCCGCCAAGTGCCGACGATGCCATAAGGCACAAAGAGCACAAAGGCAACGTAGAGAGCGCCCAGCAAAAAGCCGGCGGTCTCGCCTGTCCACTTGTGCAGATAGAATTCCAATAGCCGGTACAACGCGGCGCCGACCATGGCCCCGCTCAGCGTGCCCATGCCGCCGATGAGAATGATGAGCAAGGCGTCCACCGTGTAGCCCATGCCGGCGATCTCGGGGCTGACGATGGGCTTGTAGAGGGCGTTCAGCAGGCCGGCCAGGGCGGCGGTGATAGATGCCACAGTCAGGGCCGCCAGCTTGAAATAGAAGGTGTTGTAGCCCAGCATCTTGGCCCGATCCTCGTTCTCGCGGATGGCGATGCACACCCGGCCTGTGGGGGAATCCACAAAGCGCCGATAGAGCAAAAAGATCAACACCGTAAAGGCCAGGGCGACAAAGTAAAAGACCAGCCGCTCTGTGGGGTTGAGCAGATCAGGCTTGGGGATGCCCTGCAGGCCCACGTCGGCGCCCGTGTACTCGGCCAGTTCCCGCGTGCCGATCATGATGGCGAAAACCGAGGCCATGCCCAGCGTGACCAACGCGAACGTGATGCCGTGGACGCGGGGCAGCACGATGCTGAACAGCACGGCTTGCATGACGCCGGCAGCGATCACAGCCCCAATCGTCGGCAGCAAGCCCCACTCAAAGCTCTTGAGCAGGATGCCGGTCAGGTAGGCGCCGACGGCGAAAAACATGGCGTGCCCGAAGGAAAGCAGGCCGGTAACGCCCAACACCAGGTCGTAGCTGATGGCAAAGACGGCTAGGATGAACACCTCGATCATGAGCCCCTGGATGAACTTGGAGTTGCCTGCCTCGTTGGTCAGCACCTGGCCGACGGAATCGCCGGTGAGGAGTGCGACGACGAAGGGCAGCGCGGCCAGCAAGAGCACGACGACCAGCAGCGCGGCGTTGTCCTTGAGCCAGGCCAGGATGGGATTCTCTTTGGCTTCCGTGGTCGCGATAGAGTTTGCCATCGTTCACTCCTTTCGGCCCAGCAGGCCCTGGGGCATGATCACCAAGATGATGATCATGAGCAGCACCGTCGAGGCCGGCACCAGGGGCGGGGTCGGTTTAAATGGTTCGTCCAGGAAGGGCAAGTTGATACCGATCTGCCCGTACTTGATAATGAACTGCTGCACCAGGCCCACTAGCACCGCGCCGACGGCCGCGCCCGGATAGCTGGTCAGGCCGCCGACGGCCAGGGCCACCAGGGCGCCGAGTAGCAGGTGCTCGCCCATGAGGTTTGACAGACCCGATGACGGTCCCGAGATGACGCCCCCCAGGGCGGCGATGGTCACGCCCAGACCAAAGACCAAGGTAAAGACCCGCCGCACATTGATGCCTAACGCCTCAACCATCTCGCTGTCTTGGACGCCAGCGCGGATGATCATGCCCAGCCGGGTTCGCTGGATCAAGATCCACACGCCGATGAGGACAATGAGGCCCACCACGATGACGAAGATCTCGTTGTAGGTGCGGATGCGCGTCGTTTCGCCTCCGATGGTCAGCTCTATCGTCGCGCATTGGTGCTGAAGCCAGCCGGCTAGGCTGGTGGCCGGACAGCCCTCGCCCGTGCCGCCAAAGAGGCCGGGGCGGGGCATGGTAAAGCCCTGGCGGCCCCAAATGGCCCGCACCAACTCAATACCAATGAAACTCAGGCCAAAGGTGAGCATGATCTGGTATATGGCCCGGTCGTATAGCGGACGGATGAGGGTCGCCTCCATGAGGGCGCCCAACCCACCGCCCGTCAGCGTGGCGACCACGACGGCGATGAGAAAGAGCCAATTGGAGTTTATGCCCAGCAGAGCTTTGGTGAGGCCCTCGTTGGCCAAGTAGGCGCCCAGCCCCATGGCGATCAGGACGATGACGATAAGGATCGTGCGCCAGGGAAGTCCGCGTTCTCTTGCACCGACAGCAGACTGCCGCCGCCCCAAGCCGGCCAGGCTGAGCGACAGCAAAACACCGCCCAACAGCAGCGCGGTGAGGCCGAAAGCGGGCGACAAAGCCTCCCATCCGGCCGGCTCTATGCGCTGCCCCACCTGCCCCAGGTCAAAAGCCTGGGTCCA
>JASFTJ010000194.1:0-5547 GCA_050053615.1 Anaerolineae bacterium
CGCTACCGGGGCTATGTGGATCGTAGCCCTCGCCAAGTGGGTGCTGATCCCCCTTCAGAAATGGCCAACCGGATACCCGGTGTCTCCATCGGAGGCTACCCGCTGGGTCGAGGTTGGCAGCGCGATGATCGGCTGGGTCTGGATCCTCGTCATGCTGCTGGCGCCCGCCTTGTTGAGTTTGTTGCGTCAGTCGCCCGGTCCCATCGATTCTTCCGAGAGAGGGCCCGTCGCCGCGTGAGCAACTGGACGACATTCTACGGGTGATTCTACACCCAAGCTCTGAGACTCTGCCCGAGAGGATTCCGCGCCGATTTCGGCCACGAGATGAGAGCGGTTTTCGTGCAAGCCATCGAAACGCATGCAGGATCCGGCCAAGCCCTGAGTTTTCTCCTGCGCGAACTCGAGGACTTGCCTGGCAGAATCGAACGATATCCAGATCGAAGAGCGCCAACCCGGAACCTGGGGGGCGGCTTTCCAGGCCGGGCTGCCTCACCTGTTGATGGGGTTGCTAGTCGGGCTCGTTAGATTGGGGATTTTCGACGTGTTGCAGGTGTCACGAACCGGCAACTTGGTCGTCGGCATTGGGCTGGCTCTCCTGGTAGCCGGTGTATTGGTCTACGCCTGGCGGCGCGCTTGGCCCGAATCCCGCGGCCAGATCGACACGGTATGGTAGAACCTTGAGCTCTCTCGTGGGGTGGTTGTGCCTGTCAGCCATCCGCTGAGGCACAAGGGCTATCGCTGCTGCCTTCCAGCCCTGCAAGAGTGGCGACATGGCGTGCGTTCGAGGTCCCCTGGGAATGAGAATCCCTGTCGCTAGTCGGCCCAGATAGACCTGAGGGTTCATCCCGAGTCACGGAGCTTGCCCCCTGTCCTGGCCGAAAACACTCATCCGCTCAAAGATCGGCCTGCGAGTCAGCATAGCTCTCTTGGGTGAGCCTCCAAACAGAGAATCAATGAAGGTTATGTCCATTTCCGAACCGTTGTGCCCGCCCAGATGCAGCAAAGAGGCCTGTCAGATAGCATCTGACAGGCCTCTTAACCAGAAGGCAAGTCTACCTCAGCTTGCGAATACGTCTCTAATCTACCAAGACCCCTTGGCAAAAGCACTTTCGTCATATGCGGTTGTGTAGGACATCGCCTGTGGCAGGAACGAACCCCCTCCCTTGACACTCAGGCAGCGCGAGACAGCGGGAGTCTCACGGCCGCTTGCCGCTGATAGTCGTGATGCAAGCCACCGAGGAGTGGCTGAGAAACGATCTCGCCCCTGATTGCTTGCTCCTCCAACGGTTCTGGTGGGCACGGGATATGCTGCTCCAGGCCTTGATGCGGCCGTGCATGGTCAAAGTAGGCCTGATACTGCTTCATGATCTTGCGCAGATGTTGCTCGCTCAGGATGAGGAAGAAGTCCAGGCATTCCCGCCGCACGCTGCCCGGAAATCGCTCGCAAATGGCGTTGGCCTTCGGCGCTTGATAGGGTGTGGTCAGAATCTCAATCCCGCTCCCATCCGCCACCCGGTCGAAGGCATCCCCATACTTGTTGTCGTTGTCACGAATCAGGAAGCGAGGTCCCTCACCGAAGGGGGGGCTCCCGCAGTTGCTGGGCCACCCAGTCATCACCCCGGCTTCTGGTCACCCCGAAATGCACCAACCGACGAGACTCCAGCTCAATGACAACAAAGACAAAGATGGTCCGGAAAAAGAGGTCATAGGTTTGCAGGAAATCACAGGCCCAGATATCCTGGGCATGGTTGCGCAGAAACGTCGACCAGGTCTGCTTGGTAGACAAAGGACCACACGCCTCGTCTATGTACCTCTGGATGGTGCTCTTGGCCACCTCGATGCCCAGCTTCAGCAGCTCACCACGAATCCGCTTTGCCCCCCAGGTGCGGTTCTTGACAGCCATTTCTTTGATGAGCGTCACGATCTCCTCGGCCAAAGGCTGCCGACCACCCTTCCCCTTGCGCTTTGACTTGCGTCTCCAGACGAGGCGAAAGAGATCGCGATGCCATCGCAACAGGGTGTCAGGCTGAACGATCATGAGGGCCGTCTTCCAGGTTGGGAGCCTGCTGGCCAAGTAGACGAAGAGAGCGCGGTCACGCCAGGAGAGGGTTGGGCGTTTGGCGTGTCGCTGGAGGACAATGAGCTGCTGGCGCAAGAGGGCGTTTTCGAGGACCAGTTCCGATTTAGGGCGGGCAAGGTCCAAGACGGCGTTGAGGGCCAGGGACTGGTTCTCGGGCTTGGTCCAACGACGGAGACGTTGCTTGACGCTAGAAGCCAGGGCAGTCAGGCCTCTGCGGATGAGGTACAACGGGCTGAGAAGCATAGTATACCTTCTTGGGTAGCAGGTGGTGGGCTGGATTATACCATGAATAGCTGGCGGAAGTCCAAGAACGTCAGCGTTTTCTGGCTCTTGCTCCATAGCCCGAAGGTAGTAGTCATGCCGGATAGCTGGGAACGCTGACGGACGAGTGTTTTCGCCCAGGACACTTCAATTCCGAACCGTTGTACCTTTGGCCGGAGAACCATGTGCGAGGATCGATGGTTCTGGCAACAATGCTTCTACATTAGTTAGCTGCAGCACTGACTAGAAGAACTCGTACCTACGAGGTCGAGGTGACCGACCCTGAGTTGTGAGGAGCCACAAGATATGGTAAGCTAGGGACATCGCCATTGCCTTCCTGGGCAATGCCGTGAATCGAAGCTCACAGGTCTAGCCGACCACTGAGGCCAGTTCCAAGGAGGGGGAGGAAGTCAGAATGCTGCTCAGAGCTGTTCCCAATCTCCGTGATGCACTCTTCCTGGCGTTGCTGTTCCCCCTGTTCTTGGTGGAGGCCTGGCCCAATAGCGCTGCAACAGCGACGCATCCGGCCAGCTTGCAGATGGTCGGCCAGGTCGGCGGTGCCATTCGAATCGTCACCCTGCAGGACGACTCTGCCTACGTCGGTGTTGGCTTGCGTCTGGAGGTGCTGGACGTGTCTGACCCAGCTGATCCTCAGGTGATTGCCAGTACCAGCCCCCTTGGGCACTCAGTTGAGGCCATCGCGGCCAGTGGCACACATGCCTATGTCGCCGCTGGCGGCTCTGGATTGCGGATAGTAGACCTGTCCAACGCCGAGCATCCGACCGAGGTCGGTCATTGGGAATCCCCGGGTTATGCAGAGGGAGTGACGGTCTCGGGCAGTATGGTCTACCTGGCCAACGGTCCATTTGGCCTGCGAGTGATCGACGTCTCGGATCCACAGCACCCAGCAGAGATCGGTTCTGTTTTCGAAACGAACTACTTGTTCGATGTCGTGATCCAAGGTGAGGCTGCCTACCTCGCCGCTGCTGGAGCGGGGCTGTTAGTCGCGGACGTATCCGACCCAGAGAATCCAATCGCGTTGGGCTCACTGGACACGCCTGGATACGCTTATGGCGTGGACGTTGCAGGCGACACAGCCTATGTGGCTGACGGATGGGCAGGCCTGCGCGTAGTGAACGTGTCCGATCCGGCACACCCCACTTCCGATAGTTCCTATCAAACGCGCGGATGGGCTCTAGACATTGATGTCAAGGATGAAAGGGCATACGTCGCCGATGCGGTGGAAGGCCTAAGCATCATCGACGTGTCCGATCCAGCCAACCCATCAGAGCTGGGACACCACAGCTTCTACACCCCCGATCGCCCCAGCTTGGTCACCAGTCTGGTAGTGAGCGGTTCGGTCGCGTACGCAGCCGACTACAGCCAGGGTCTGCAGTTGCTGGACGTCTCGAATCCCACCCAACCGGCCGAGATCGGGACTCTCGGTCGGATGGGCTACGGAGACGATGTGGTCACAACGGGGGATTACGCCTACGTGGCTGCCGGACCCTATGGACTGCAGGTAGTGGATGTCTCCAGTCCCGACAACCCACAGGAATTGGGGAGCCTCGGCACTCCAAATGCCCAATGTGTGGATACTGCCGGCGATTACGCCGTTGTTGGTACCTGCGCTGGCCTATATGTCGTGGATGTCTCGAACCCCAACAGCCCGAGCCTGGGTTCGGTGTTCAACCCGGAGGGGAGAATGGGGTGCATCCAGGACGTGGTGGTAAGCGAAGGCATCGCCTACGTGGTGGATGAACTGGGCTTGTGGTTGGTTGACCTTTCCAATCCGCTAGCCCCCACTGAGATGTTCTTCATGGACTTTCAAGGGGAGGCGCGTCACTGCACCTGGGGCGTGGATGTTGCCGGTCACACTGCCTACGTTGCTCAAGAAGACGAGGGCCTGCACATTGTAGATGTCTCTGACCCTTACAGCCCGTTTTTGAGAGGAACCTTCAGCTCACCAACGATGGGAAGCGCACATGAAGTCGTTGTTGACGCGGACTATGCCTACGTCTTGGATGTGGCAAATCTGGAGGTCGTGGATGTCTCCAATCCCGACGAGCCGCTCGGCAAGGGCCACTGCTACATCGGCGGCGCAGGTGAGCGCATAGACTATGCCGATGGCACGATTTACGCCACCGTTGGTGCAGCCGGTCTGAACCTCGTGGATGTTTCGGATGTCGAGAATCCGACACCGGATCACCTAGTTCGTTTGCCTGGATATGCCATGGGTGTTACCGTGACAAGCGGGCACGTCTATGTTGCCGGCGGGAATGCCGGCCTGTTTATCCTTGAGCGTACAGGCGAGCTTAGTTCTGCTCGCGAAACGCCAGACCCCGGACGCCCGATTGCTTCCGCACCCGGCGAAGACATCACTCCGGCTGAACGCCTCCGGCCCAACTTCCCGAACGGCAGGTTGCAGGTAGAGTTTCAGCCGGCGGCCTTTGATTCCATCCGTTCCCCAAGCACCGTCGCCACGCGGGTGGTTACCAGCACCGCCGACAACGGGCCGGGGACGTTCCGCTGGCACCTGGAGAATGCCCTCAGCGGGGACACAATCATCTTTGATGATTCCGTGTTTCCCCCCACGAGTCCCGCGACTATTGCACTGGACCACCAACTGCCAAACCTGAGTCAGGGTGGGCTAACCATTGACGCCAGCAGCGCTGGCGTAGTCCTCGACGGCAGCGGACTAGCGGAAGGAAGTGAAGGTTTGCCCATCACATCTGACGGCAACGTTGTGCGGGGATTACAGATTCTGCATTTCCCCGAAAACGGGGTGTCGATTAGGAACGGAGCGTACAACATCATTGGGGGCGACAGGGGACTGGGCAGCGGGCCAACGGGTCAGGCAAATCTGATCAGCGGCAATGGCTACTCTGAAGTGAGGATTCACGGAGAAGACTCGAAGCATAACCAGATCATCGGCAATCTTATTGGTACCGACGCCAGCGGCACAGCGCTGGTGAGCAGTGCCCATATAAGTGTGTTCGTGACCGATGGCTCACACAACACAATCGGTGGCACGAAGCCGCAGGATAGAAACATTGTCTCGGGTAACGACAAGTCCATGATAGGCCTCATCAACACCCACCTGAACACTGTCGTCGGCAACTACATTGGCACGGACGTCACTGGCCAGGTGTCCCTGGGCGATCCTCACCACGCCGTTTCCATCGAGTTGGCTGCGTACAACAACT
>JASFTJ010000195.1:0-5525 GCA_050053615.1 Anaerolineae bacterium
TCACAATCACCCAGGTAGCTCCGCACTTGACCGTGGTGACTGGCAATGGGCCATTCTATCGCCCAGCTAGGCCATGCATGTAGGGCCGGATTCCAATCCGGCCACAACCTGGCGGGTTTCTAACCCGCCCTACTCGTCGACCACGGTTTACTGGGGTGCTACCCAGCGGGGACAAGTTCGATTCTTTCTCACGTTTCGCCCCTCAGACGATGGACAAGTACGGTAATTATAGCACGGTCGAAAAGCACTTGACAAATCTGTCGGGAGCAGACGGGTGCTCTGGAAAGGATGGTCCCGCTCGCTCCTCAGGTCCAGATGCGATCAGCCCAATGACCAAACCAAATCAACTTGACAACGCACTTTGATAGAGGTATGATACAGCCCACGCCAGGTGAGCGCAGAATATGCATTGCTATCGTAGTGTCACTGAAATGATCGGCCGAACGCCGTTGCTAAAGCTAGAGCGGCTGGCGCCGGCCCGGCAGGTTTACGCCAAGTGCGAGTTCACGAACCCCGTGAGCCTCAAAGATCGGGCTGTGCTGCAGATTATCGAGGACGCCGAAGCGGAGGGTCGGCTCGCGCCTGGACGCACGCTCATCGAGTGCACCAGCGGCAACACAGGCATGGCTGTCGCGTTCCTCGCCGCCGTCAAGGGCTATCGGGCCGTGCTCGTCATGTCCGAGATCCAGAGCATGGAGCGACGCCAGGTATTGCGCGCCTTTGGGGCGGAGCTGATTCTGACGCCTGCTTCGAAGGGGACTGCGGGCGCACGCCGTAAACTCCAGGAGATCCTTGCTGAACACCCCGACTACTTTTATGTTGGACAGCACGTGAATCCCTCAAACCCCAAGGCCCACTATCGAACCACCGGGCCAGAGATCTGGTCGGACACCGGCGGGCGCGTGGATGTGCTGGTCGCAGCGCTGGGCACCGGTGGGACGATCTGCGGGGCGGGCCGCTACCTGAAGGAGCAGAAGCCGGACGTGCGCCTGGTCGCCGTAGAGCCGTCCGAGTCGCCCACGATTTCGCAGGGCGTCTTTCGCCCGCATCGGATGATGGGCGCGGCCCCCGGATTCGTGCCAGAGACGCTGGACCGTGCACTCATCGACGAGTTCTTTCTGGTTCGTGAAGCCGAGGCGTTCGCCATGTGCCGCCGCATCGCCCGGCGGGAGGGGGTGCTGGTCGGCATCTCGTCGGGGGCGACGGCCTACGCTGCGCTAGAGATCGCCCGGCAGTCAGACGGCGACCCGGTCATCGTCTGCATCCTGGCCGACACCGGCCAACGTTATCTCAGCGTAGACGGTCTATTCCAGACCTGACAGGTCTAGTCTGAACAATCGACGAAACACGGAGGTTAGTATGATCGACGCGGCACTCATGGCTGCCATTCTGGACAGCCTCAAAGATCCGCTTCTGGTTGCGGACACGGAGCACGTGACCCAATACATGAACAAGGCGGCGGTCGCTCACTACGAAGAGGGCGAGGCACTGGTTGGCCGCTCGCTGCTGGACTGCCACAACGAGGAGTCACAGCAGATGATGTTCGACATCCTGGCGGCGATGCAGAAGGAGGGGCTCACCGAACAGCTCATCACCGACAACGAAAAGTGGCGCATCTACATGCGCGCCGTGCGCGACGCCGAGGGGCGGGTCCTGGGCTACTATGAGCGCTACGCGCCGCCGAGACCAATGACAGGTAGCAAGTAACAAGGGCATGATCCCGATTCCCAATCTATCTGTGAAAAAAGGGGGTATCAAGATGAAAACACTCAGCGACCAAGCCCTGAACCTGGCGCAGGTTCAAAGCGCTAGCTATGCCGACATCCGCATCATCCGGCGGCGCACCCAAGAGATCACCGTCAAGAACGGTGTGGTCGAGGGTTTGTCGGACAACGAGAGCCAGGGCTTTGGCGTGCGCGTCGTCGTGGATGGGGCCTGGGGCTTTGCCAGCTCGGCGCGGCTCAGCTCCGCCGAGATCGACCGGGTGACGGCCCGCGCCGTCGAGATCGCCCGCGCCAGCGCCCTGTTCAAGATCCACGACGTCGAGCTGGGGCCGCCGGTGGCCCACACCGGCGCCTACCGCACGCCGGTCGAGATCGACCCCTGGGATGTGTCTCTGGAGGACAAACTGGGCTTGCTGCTGGAGGCTGATGAGGGGCTGCGGGCCGCCAAGGGCGTCATGGTCGCCACCTCGCGGCTGACCTTCTGGCAGGAAGACAAGACCTTTGCTAACAGTGAGGGCGCTTTCCTGGAGCAGACCATCGTCGAGACGGGCGGCGGCATCGAGGCCATGGCCGTGGATCCCGCAAGCGGCGAGGTGCAGAAGCGCTCCCATCCCAACTCTTTCGGGCGCGACCAGCGCCAGCAGGGCTGGGAGGCGATCCTGGCCATGGAGCTGCCAAACAGCGCCCCCCGCGTCGGCGAGGAGGCGGTGGCCCTGCTCACGGCCGATCCGTGCCCCAGCGGCGTCACGACCGTCATCCTGGGGCCCACGCAGCTGGCCTTGCAGGTCCATGAATCGTGCGGCCATCCCATTGAGCTGGACCGGGTGTTCGGCACCGAGGCCAGCTACGCCGGCACCAGCTTTCTCACGCCGGAAAAGTACGGGGTCTTTCGCTACGGTTCCCAGGCTGTGAACCTGACCGCCGACGCGACCATTCCCGGCGGGTTGGGCACCTTTGGTTGGGACGACGAGGGTGTGCCCGCCCAGCGCGTGCCCATCGTCCGCGAGGGCATGTTCGTCGGCTACCTAACCTCGCGGGAGACGGCCCGGCAGCTCCGTGGGATCGTGGGTGACGGCGCGCCGGAAACCTCCGGCGGGGCCATGCGCGCCGATGGCTGGAACCGCATCCCCCTCATTCGCATGACCAATATCAACCTGGAGCCTGGTGAGTGGGAGTTCGATGACCTGATCGCCGACACCGACAAAGGCATCTACATGGAACTGAACAAAAGCTGGAGCATTGACGACAAGCGGCTCAATTTCCAGTTTGGCACCGAGATGGCCTACGAGATCAAGAACGGCAAGATGGGCCGCATGCTCAAAAACGCCACCTACACTGGCATCACTCCCGAGTTCTGGGGCAACTGTGACGCCATCTGCAACGAGAATCACTGGCGGGTGTGGGGCACGCCCAACTGCGGCAAGGGCCAACCCAGCCAGACGGCGCACACCGGCCATGGCACGGCGCCAGCTCGTTTCCGCAACGTCCGCGTCGGCGTGATGAAATAGGGCAAGGGAGAAATCATGTTAGGACAAGAACGAATCCGATCCATCACCGAGGCCATCCTGGCGCGCTCGGCAGCCGACCAGACCGAAGTGGTCATCCTGGCCGGCGACGAGGCGCTGACGCGCTTTGCCAACTCGACCATCCACCAGAACGTGGCCCAGGCCGACGCCGAGGTGCGCATCCGCGTTGTCATCGGCAAGCGCGTGGGCGTGGCGACGACCAACAACCTGGCCGACGAGGCCCTGGCCCAGACATTGGACAACGCGCTGGCCATCGCCCGCTTGCAGCCGGAGAACCCCGAGTTCAAGTCTTTGCTCGGCCCACAGCCCATCCCCCAGGTAACGTCCTTTAGCCAGGCAACCGCCACTTGCTCGCCGGAACGGCGGGCCAGGGGTGCAGGCGCCATCTGCCTGATGGCCCGCGAGGCGGGCGTGGTCGCCTCGGGAGCGCTGACCACGGCCGTTTTCGAGGTGGGGGTCGCCAACTCGCTGGGCACCTTTGCCTACCATGCCACAACCTATGCCGACATCAACACCGTGATCATGAGCGACACCAGCGCCGGTTATGCTTCCGCCTTGGCCCTGGATGTGAACGACCTCGACTTTGAGGCCCTCGGTCGCGAGGCGGTGGAAAAGTGCCTGCGCAGCCAGAATCCGCGCGCCTTGGAGCCGGGCAAATACACGGTCATCCTTGAGCCTTACGCTGTCCAGGATTTTGTGCAGATGATGGCCTACACCGGCCTCGGCGCGGTTGCGTTGCAGGAGGGCCGTAGCTTTATGAACGGCAAGATCGGTCAGCAGATCGCGGATCCGCGCATCTCCATCTGGGACGATGGGTTGAACCCGGATGGCATCCCCTGGCCCTTCGACTTTGAGGGCGTGCCCAAGCAGCGGGTCGATTTCATCGAGCAGGGCGTGGCCCGCGGCGTGGTCTATGACTCGTACCGCGCCGGCAAGGACGAAGGAAAGACGTCTACGGGCCACGCGCTGCCAGCGCCAAGCAACCTGGGGCCGTTCCCGCTCAATGTCTTTCTTGCGCCCGGCCAGGCCACGCTGGAAGAGATGGTGGCCAGCACCGAGCGAGGCATCTATGTCACGCGCTTCCACTACACCCGCCCCGTCGAGCCCAAGCAAGTGGTCATCACCGGCATGACGCGCGACGGGACGTTTCTGATCGAAAATGGCGAGATCGCCTATCCGGTCAAAAATCTGCGCTTTACCCAAAGCTACTTGGAGGCGCTCAACTGCGTGCAGATGATTGGCGGCGAGCCGCGTCTACTAACCGGCCTGGCCAGCCTGGCCCGCGATTGTGTGCCCGCGTTGAAACTGGGCAAGTTCAGCTTTACCGGTGCGACCGAGTTCTAAGGCACGACCAAGCATGAATGCTCTTCCGTCGGTCCTTCTCGCTCCTTTGCCAGCGCGATGAACATCTGGCTCGTCGAGCCGTACTTTACCGGCTCGCACCAGGCCTGGGCCGACGGCTACCGGGCTCACAGCCGCCACGACGTGCGCCTACTGACCCTGCCGGGCCGCTTCTGGAAGTGGCGCATGCAGGGGGGCGCCATCACCTTGGCCCGCATGGCCCAGGCCCTTGACGACCGCCCTGACCTCATCCTCGCTTCCGACATGCTCAACGTCCCGACATTCCTGACTCTCAGCCGCAGGCCGGATTGCCAATCCGCTCCACTGGCCTTCTACTTCCACGAGAACCAGCTCACCTATCCCCTCCAGCCGGGGGAGACCCGTGATCTGCACTATGGCTTTGTCAACTTGATCAGCGCGCTACGGGCTGACGCCGTGTTCTTTAACTCGGCTTATCACCTAGAGGCCTGGTTCGACGAGCTGCCGCGTTTGCTGAAGCACTTTCCCGATTACAATGAGCTGTGGACGGTGGATGCCCTTCGCGCCAGGTCACAGGTGCTGCCCCTGGGTCTGGACCTGGCCCGCTTTGACGCCCACCGTCCCGAAAAGGGGAGAACGGGCCGTCCGCTTGTCCTTTGGAATCACCGCTGGGAGTACGACAAGGACCCCGAGACCTTTTTCCGCGCCATGTACGCGCTGGCTGACGAGGATCTGGATTTCGGACTCGTCCTGTTGGGGGAGAGTTTTCGAAACCAGCCCGAGGAATTCTTGAAAGCACGTGAACGCCTACCGAACCGCATTGCACATTTCGGATACGCGGAGGATACCACGAGTTACGCTCGCTTTCTGTGGCAAGCCGATGTCGTCGTCAGCACGGCCATCCACGAGTTCTTTGGTTCGGCGGTCATTGAGGCGTGCTACTGCGGTTGCTTTC
>JASFTJ010000196.1:0-5517 GCA_050053615.1 Anaerolineae bacterium
GGCTGGCCGAGATGGAACCCGCGGAAAAAATGGTATCCCGTCCGCCGGTGGTAACGGTCTTGGGCCATGTGGATCATGGCAAGACGACCCTGTTGGATGCCATCCGCGAGACCAACGTCGTCGCTGGGGAATCGGGGGGGATTACTCAGCACATCGGCGCATATCAGGTAGAGCACAATGGCCGCAAGATCACGTTTCTCGACACGCCAGGGCACGAGGCCTTTACGGCCATGCGCGCTAGAGGGGCCCAAGTGACTGACCTGGCCGTGCTGGTCGTGGCTGCCGATGACGGTGTGATGCCCCAGACGCGAGAGGCGATGGACCACGCCCGGGCCGCCTCCGTGCCTATTTTGGTGGCTCTGAACAAGATGGACAAGACAACCGCTCAGCCCGAGCGCGTCCTACAGCAGTTGGCCGATGCAGGCTTGACCGTTGAAGAGTGGGGCGGTGATGTGATCTGTGTGCGTGTGTCGGCCAAGCTGCAGAGGGGAATTGAGGACCTGTTGGAGAACATTCTGCTGGTCACCGATGTGGCCGACCTCAAGAGCAACCCCGAGCGCTTGGCTGTAGGCACAGTCGTCGAAAGCAGGCTCGACAGGCACCGCGGACCGATGGCCACCTTGTTGGTGCAGGCAGGCACTCTGCGTGTGGGCGATGCGCTGCTCTGCGGCACCATCTCGGGCCGGGTGCGGGCCATGATGGACTATCGCGGTGAGATTGTGGAAGAGGCGCCGCCCTCCATGCCGGTGCTGGTCATGGGCCTTTCGGATGTGCCCCAGCCAGGGGACGTCTTTGAGGTGCTGGAGAAGGAGCGTGAGGCCCGGGCCATTGCCGAGGATCGAGCGGAACAGCAGCGTCTCGCTGAGGTACGGCCGTCGAGGCCCAGGCGTGTGAATCTGGACGAGCTCTTTAGTCGGTTCCAGGCCGGCGAGATCATGGAACTGAATGTGATCTTTAAGGCCGATGTGCAGGGCTCGGTGGAACCCATCGTGAACTCGTTGGAGGAGCTCAGCACCGAGGACCTCAAGATCAAACTCTTGCATCAGGGTATCGGGAACATCACCGAGTCGGATGTCATGCTCGCCTCTGCGTCGGATGCGTTGATCATCGGGTTCAACGTGGACGTGGACGGTGCGGCGCGTCGCATGGCGACGCAGGAAGGCGTGAACATTCGCCAGTACGACATCATCTACAGACTGGTGGAAGATGTGGACTTGGCCCTCAAGGGCTTGCTGGAACCCGAATACCGGGAGGTGGTCATTGGCCACGCAGAAGTGCGGGCGGTGTTCCGCATCAGTCGCCGGGGGAACGTGGCCGGTTGCTACGTGACCGATGGCCTGGTGAGTCGCAATGCCATGGTCCGCGTTCAGCGCGGAGGAGAGGAGCTTTTTGACGGCTCTGTTGACTCGCTCAAGCGCTTCCAAGAAGACGTGACCGAGGTCAGAGAGGGCTTCGAGTGTGGTGTTGGGGTTGCTGGTTTTGACGACTTTGAAGAGGGCGATGTCTTGGAATTCTACAAGATGGAGCGAGTTGGTTAGTGTGCCAGTGCCCTACAGACCCCGGTTCACAGAAGGCCGTGCTTGTCCGGTTGAAATCGGCTGCTGGATGGCGCAAGCGCAAAGATTGACTCTTCTCTCTAGTTATTGAAAGAAAGGCTTATGCCAACTCGTCGCCAACGTCGTGTATCGGAACTGATTCATCGGGAGCTTAGCCTGCTCCTGCTTCATGAAGCGCGCGATCCTCGTCTGGTAGACGTCACCATCACTGACGTGGACATTACGCGGGATCTCTTGCTGGCCCACGTCTATTTCACTGTGCTTGGGTCCAAAGAGGAGGAGCAGCATGCGCTGGATGGTCTGGAGCACGCCAAAGGATACTTGCGCACCGGGTTGGCCAATCGAATTCAGTTGCGTTTTATACCAGACTTGAGTTTTCATGTGGACAAGAGCGTAGAGTACGGGCGACGGATTGACGCATTACTGGACCAGTTAAACGAAAGTGGTCAGCTCGACGATGAACAGACACCTGCCTGAACTGGCGCAAGTCAATGAATTGGTTCAATGTGCTCGGCGTATTCTGCTGATCGCGCATGTGGCACCTGACGGTGATGCGATCGGATCGTTGCTGGGATTGGGCGCGCTATTGCGGGCTCGCGGCAAGGAAGTGACCCTAGCCTGCGAGGACCCTGTGCCGGATCCTTACGCATGGCTTTCCGGCAGCGCCGAGGTCACCCAATGCAGCAGCGGCCCTTTTGATTTGGTCATCAGTCTCGATTGTAGTGATGAACGACGTATGGGCAGGGTCTTTCACGAAGGACTAGTTGGGCTGCCGCTCATCAACGTCGATCATCACGTCACCAACACCAAGTTCGGCTCGGTGAATTGGGTGGACCCATCGTCCGTGGCCACGGCGCAGGTGGTGTTGACGCTGGCTGACGCCTTGGATTGGGAGCTGACGCCATCGGTGGCTGTGTGCTTGCTGACCGGCATCGTCACCGATACCCGTTCGTTCCGCACGTCCAACGTGGACGCCGCCGCCATGCGAGCGGCGCTGCGTCTCATGGATGAGGGTGCTTCGCTCAACGAGATCACTCAGCGGTCACTGGACCACCGTCCCCTGGCCTCATTCCGGTTATGGGGGCAGGCCATCGATCGCTTGCGATTGCAGGATGGCATTCTCTGGACGGAGGTCACCCGGGCCATGCGCCAACATTGGGGTGTGGGCAAGAATGGGGGGATGGGCTTGGCCAACTTTCTGTCGGGTGTACGCGAAGCGGACGTTGTCCTCGTCTTTACCGAGCAGGACGATGGGGTGGTGGATGTGGGCATGCGAGCTGTGCCCGACTATGACGTGGCGCAAGTGGCCCTCGATCTGGGTGGTGGCGGACATCCTCAGGCGTCTGGTTGCACTGTGCGGGGCGATTTGCCCCAGGTCAGGGAACTCGTTCTGTCTGAGGTCCGGCGCAGCCTGATGGCGCAACGCGCGGGGGAAACATGACGGATAGAGTTGCCGCGACAGGCCACCCGATTGAGGCATGGGTTATTGGAATCCAGGGGCGGGGAAAGCGCCCACTGGACACACAGGTGGGCGATGTCTTCCGCTCCGATCTAGAGATCGGGGCGGTTTGTCACTGGGCAGCCCTCGCCAACCCACCGTTCACCCTGGAGATTCTTTAGATTGGCGGACCAGAGGCCGATGACTGATTGTGCTGAGTGCCCCAGGGCGCAGCTTGAGCCGAAGCGGCAATGGGTTGCGCCAAAACGCGAGACGCCTTTGACGGGCATTCTAAATGTGGACAAACCGCCGGGCATGACCTCTCATGACGTAGTGGATGCCGTCCGACGGGTCGCAGGTCAGCGCAAGGTAGGCCACGCAGGCACCTTGGACCCGATGGCGACTGGCGTCCTGATCGTCTGCCTGGGGCAGGCCACCCGTATGGCCGAGTACCTGATGCAGGGCCGCAAGCGCTACCGGGCGACCATCACTCTGGGCGTGACTACCGACACCTACGACGCCGAAGGAGAGGTTGTGAGCGCCGATGGACCGACCGACTTTGGCCGAGAAGAGATCGAGGCTGCCCTGGCCAAGTTTGTGGGCCGCATCGAGCAGGTGCCGCCCATGTATTCCGCCCTCAAGCGAGACGGCCAGCCACTTTACAGACTGGCGCGCCAGGGCATGACGGTTGAGCGGGAGCCTCGCCCCGTCGAGTTCGACGAGATCGTCCTGCTGGATTGGACTTCTCCGTCGCTCATTGTCGAGGTGGCCTGTTCACCGGGGACCTACATCCGCTCGTTGGCCCACGACCTGGGCGAGAAGCTGGGCAGCGGGGCGCACCTAGCAGCGCTTGTCCGCTTGCAGAGCGGACAGTTTACTATGGAAAAAGCTGTCAGCCTGGCTCGGCTGGAAGAAGCGTTCGAGCACGGCCAGGAGGACTACTATCTCTTGCCTCCAGACGAAGCTCTTCTGGACTGGCCGGCGATGATCGTCGGCGCCGAGAACGCGCGGCGGATCACGCAGGGGCAGGCCGTGCTGTCTGAACCTCCGGAGGAAGGCGATGGGCAAGGGCCTGCGCTGTGTCGGGCCTACAGCTTTGATGGCGATTTCCTGGCTATCATGGCCTACGATTCCGAGATCGAGCGCTGGTGGCCCAAAAAGGTTTTCGCTAGGATGACAAACGAGTAACGAGTCGATTGCGCAGTATGTCTCGTTACCTCATGCCGGTTTTTCTTTCCTATGGACGTGATAGACGATCTGACCAAGGCCAACCTGCGGCAAGAAACAATCCTGACCATTGGCGCGTTTGACGGCGTACATCTCGGGCACCAGGTCCTCATCAGGGGGGTCGTGGCCCGAGCCCGGAAGACTGACCGATTGGCGGCTCTGATTACATTCCATCCCCATCCGGCGGTGGTGCTGGCGTGGGACCGGGCGCCGCGGTACCTGACTACCCCTGGCGAGAAGGTGGCTCTGCTAGAAAAGCTCGGCATGGACTTGGTCGTGCTGCTACCCTTTGACCGGGAAGTTGCAGACACGCCTGCCAGCGATTTCATGGAACAGGTGGTTGCGTACTTGAGAATACGCGAGTTGTGGGTGGGTGCGGATTTTGCCCTGGGCCGGGGCCGTGAGGGGGATGTGCCGCGCTTGCAGGAGTTGGGCCGTGACCTGGGCTACAGCATCCGTGTCTGTGAGCCAGTACGCATTGGGGGTGAGGTCGTCTCCAGCAGCCGCATCCGGGCGCTCCTGGCAGAGGGACGCGTGGCAGAGGCTGCGCGGTTGCTGGGCCACTATCCCAGCCTGTCCGGCAAAGTAGTAATGGGCGCCGAGCGAGGGCACAGCTTGGGCTTTCCCACGGCCAATCTGGAGGTGCGGCCGGAACGGGCTGTGCCGGCGAACGGCGTGTATGCGGTGTTCGCCTTGCTCGGCACGCAGCGGTATCCGGCGGTGGCAAACGTTGGTGTGCGACCCAGTTTCAACAATCCCCTGACGGGGACTGAGAGCCCGCGGACCATCGAGACACACATCTTTGACTTTGACCAGGATATCTATGGTTGTGACCTTGTGGTCGAGTTTGTGGTCCGTTTGCGGGACGAACGGCGCTTTAAAGATATCGACGGTCTGGTGGCCCAGATCGAAAGGGATGGTGTGGAGGCGAAGCACATCTTGAGCGGCAAAGACTCGGCGCTTGTGGCCGGCGGTTTGCAGCCTAGTCCATGTCGCTACCGCTATCGTGAGCTGGAGCATACGGCCGACCTCGCCCTGGAAGTGTGGGGGGCCGAATTGCCCGATCTGTTCGCTGGCGCGGCGGAAGGCATGTATAGCCTGATGGGCGATGTGGGCGGCGAAGGACTGGAGGTGACCGAATGGCACGAGATTTCGCTGGAGGCCAGCGACTTGGAGATCCTGCTCGTGGACTGGCTGAACGAGTTGCTATTCCTCGCTGAGACCGAGGGTCTGTTGCTGGTGGACTTTCGAATTGATGCGTTGGGCGACAGGTCTTCCACCGATACCCAGGTGGCG
>JASFTJ010000197.1:0-5516 GCA_050053615.1 Anaerolineae bacterium
TGGCTGCATCCACGGCATCACCCACCGGCTGATTGCCGAGGTGATGGATGAGCTGGACATCCGGGAGCGAGCGGTGGGGATTGCCCCCGTGGGCTGCTCGGTGTTGGCCTATAACTATTTTGAATGCGACTTTGCCGAGGCAGCGCATGGCCGGGCGCCAGCTATGGCCACCGGCGTAAAGCGTGTGGACCCCAACCTGGTCGTGTTTACCTACCAGGGTGACGGCGACTTGGCCTCCATCGGCACCAACGAGATCATCCATGCGGCGGCACGTGGCGAGAACATCACCACCGTGTTCATCAACAATGCCGTGTACGGCATGACGGGCGGCCAGATGGCGCCGACCACCCTCCCCGGCATGGTGACTACTTCGTCGCCTTACGGCCGCGACGTCAAGACCCAAGGCTATCCGGTCCGTGTCTGCGAACTGGTCTCCCAGTTGGACGGCGCCGCCTACATCGTGCGTCGCACGGCCTACAAACCAGCTGAGATTCGCAAGTTGCGAAAGGCGCTGAAAAGGGCCTTTGAAGTACAGATGGCTGGCTTGGGCTTCTCGCTGGTCGAGGTGGTGTCCAACTGCCCAACCAACTGGGGCATGACGCCCAAGGAATCGCTCAAGTTTGTGGAGGAACGGATGATACCCTACTATCCGCTCGGCGACTATAAGGTCAAGGATGAAGTCAAGGAGTTAAAGTAGGGATGGGCCTGGTGCTCACAAGATACTCACAAGAGATGCCGGTACAGGGGCACCCACAAGGAGAAAGACATGCATGAAGAGATTATTGTCTCCGGTTTTGGAGGGCAAGGCGCCCTCTTTGCCGGACAAATGCTAACGTATACGGGGATGGATGAAGGCTGGCACGTGACCTGGATTCCCTCCTATGGTCCGGAAATGCGGGGGGGGACGGCTCACTGCGTTGTCATCATCTCGGACGATGCGATCGGCTCGCCCATCATCAGCCAGCCGACGATGTGCATCGTGATGAATCCTCCTTCTATGGATAAATACGAACCGCTGGTCAAGCCCGGTGGGCTGCTGGTGGCCAATTCGACACTGATACGCAGCCGGTCCGAGCGGGATGACGTGGAGTGTGTGTACGTTCCGGCCAATGAAATAGCCTCGGAGCTGGGCAACGTCAAGATGGCCAACGTGGTCTTGTTGGGTGCGATGCTTGGTACCCGGGAGGTCTTGTCCCTGGAGAGCATCAAACGCACCCTTGACACCCATATCCCCGAGCGCCGCAAGCACATCATCGAGCCGAACAAGCGGGCGCTGGACCGGGGTGTAGCGTTCGTCCGCGGATAGCAGGACAAATCGACCAGTATCCTACAGGGAGTCGCGCCATGCGCTTTGGCAACCTTACTCTCCACCTTGTCTCCGGCGGCGCCTACTGGGAAGACGGTGGCGGCCTGTTCGGATTGGTACCCAAGGCTCTTTGGGAGCAGGTCATGGAGCCGGACGAACGGAACCGCCTGCCCTTCGAGACACGCTGCTTGCTGATCGAGACCGAGAAGCAACGCATCCTGGTGGACACCGGCTATGGCGACAAGCTGTCGGAAAAGGAGCGTGGCTTTATCAGCCTGGAAGGCGAGCGTCGTTTGCTGGCCAACTTGGAGAAGCGGGGGATCGGACCGCTGGACGTGGACCTGGTGATCAATACCCACCTCCACGGCGATCACTGCGGGGGCAACACGCGCTATGATGAGAATGGCGAGCTCGCGCCCACCTTCCCCTGGGCGACCTACTGCGTCCAGCGCTTGGAACTGGCCGACGCCGCCTTTCCCAACGAGCGCACCCGGGCTACCTACCGTCGCGAAAACTTTGGGCCCCTACAAGAAACCGGGCAGCTGCGAGTCCTCTCCGGCGATACGCGTCTGACAGATCACGTACGCGTAATCGTCACGCCAGGCCACACGCGCGCCCATCAGTGCGTCGTCGTTGAGAGCGAGGGCCAGCTGGCCCTCTTTTTGGGCGACGTGGCCTCGTGGCCCATCCACATGGAGCGCGTATCGTGGGTGCCGGCGTACGACGTGGAGCCCATGGTCAGCATCGAGACCAAGCGCAGCCTGGCCCATTGGGCCATCGAGAACCATGTGCTGCTGATCTTTGAGCACCACCCCGAGATCGTGGCCGGCTACCTGCATCCCACGGAGCGTCCGGACCGCTTCCGACTGGAGCCGAGGGAGGGGTTCTAGACAAAGGGCCACGGCAACACCGAAACGAAACCGCCCCGATCTCTGTTAGGGATCGGGGCGGTTGGGTTCAGACAGATGACGAGCGGCTACCTACGGATCATGGGCAGGAAGGTGCGGTAAGGCATCTCTGGCGCCGCGTCCGGCACCTGAACCGAGACAGGACCGTGGTGTGTGACCTTGCCGGAGGAGCTCACAGCCTCCAGCCAGTAGTAATAGATCATACCTGGCTCTACGAATCCGTCCACAAACTGATAGTTGGCGCCCACTGGGCCGCCTGACGCCTGGCTGGGGATCAGGTCCTCGTTGACTTGGATCCAGGCGCCAGCGAATGACTCGGCGCGGTAGAGGTTAAAGCCCAGAAGGTCAATCTCGGTTGCAGTGGTCCAGGTGATGAGAACGCCGGTGTCCTGTGCTGTCGCTACAAAAGAGGCCAGGTCGACGGCTGTGGAGCCGAAAGACCATTGGTAGTCCTCCACCTCGCCGTTGTTCACCAGTCCGGTGGGGAGTGCCCGGCCGCTCGTGCTGGCGCTATACAGTCGGAAGCGGGCAAAGAAGGAGTTGTTGTTGATGGTCGCGCTGCCCGGTATGTCAAAGGTGATCGTCCGCGCGCCGTCCGAGACCGGGCGATCCAGCAGGATGCGGTCTCCAGCCTCGCTGAGACTGTCGTCGTTCCCCCAGTCAATCCAACCGCTCAGATAGCAGGTGCCGCTGCATCCATTGATGGTGACGTCAATGGAACCGCCATCCGAGACGGGACTCCATGACACACCGGGGGTGCGCACCACGCCATTGTCATTCTCATCGGCGCCATCTCCGGTGGCGTCGCTGCTTTCTTGGCCGTCGGCCTCGGTGTCGGGGGGAGCGCTGCCCAGATACACAGCGCCCGAGGTTGGAACGATGTGCCGTGCCCCGTCATCACTCAGGGTCGTGATCCCATAGCTAGACGGCAGGTCGCCCATGTCCACCTGGGAGAGGAAGCCAAAGTCCTGGTCACCCAGGCTGATCGGCGGATCGTTCTCATCGGAATCGAGGTCTACCTCGCGGTTCGTCGTCGGCGACGAGGTGACGGTCGGGTCCAGGCCGGTGAGGGTGGGCGCTCCGGCGTGCACCGCGACGACGTACCTGGCGTCGGGCAGGCCGCTGAAGGAGTAATTGCCGCTGGCATCGGTCGTCGTCGTGGCAATGCGCAGATCGTCGCCGCCGCTGCCGCAGGTGTCGTCATCGCCACAGTGCCACAGGTAGAGAGTTACGCCCTCATAGGACGTCGTTTCGCCGCCATCTTGGGTTGCGTTGTCATTATCATCGTGAAAGACGGTGCCGCTGACGCTATTGGAGCCGCTGAACTGGTAGGCAAAGTCCAGGTCCCAGTTGCTGGCGCCGCTGATGGTAAAGGCTGCCTGGTGGTCGTCGCCGCCGTCATAGTCGTAGGTCGGCGCCACGCCGGCTGGCAGGGTGCCGGTATCCACCTCGACGCTGTGATTGCCGTCGGGGATGTTGCCAAAGCTGTAGTAGCCGTCCGAGTCGGTCGTCGTGGTCATGGTGCCGCCAGCTTCCAGCGTCAGGGTGATGACCACCCCGCTCAGCCCTACTTCGCCGGCGTCGGGCGTATCGTCATTGTTCGTGTCCAGCCAGACTCGGTCGCCGATGGCCACCGCCGGTTCGTAACCAAAATCGTGGCTGCGGTCAACCCGGCCTAGTTGCAGGCCCGGTTGCGGAGTCGGGTTCTGGGCTGTCGCCGAGTTGTCCAGGGTCGAGGTGCCATCGCAGTTGACATAGTCCCCGTCGCTTGGATCGCAGGGCGGGAATGGCTTGCTGCTGTTTGTCGAGTAGGCGTCGGGGTCGTAGGTCAGGGTAAAGTCGTCCAGGGGCTGGCCGGGGTTAAAGTTGGAGGCGTCGACGATGACTTGGTAATCGCCGGCGGGCAGGCCGGTGAACTCGTAGTATCCGTCCGAGTCGGTGGTGTCGGTGGCGATCTGGACGTCGTCGCCGCCCGAGCCGCAGGCCAGGTCGGCCCCGCAGTCGATCAGGCGGACCAGCACCCCGCTGATGCCCGGCTCGCTGGTGTCTTCTGTTCCGTCGCCGTCGTTGTCCTGCCAGATGCGGTCGCCGATGGCGCTGCTGCTGAAGCCAAAGTCGGCGTCTTCAAAGTCCTCGCCATCGCCCAAGGCGACCTGGTAGCTCACCTGGTCGCCGTCGTAGGCGGCCCCGCTGGTGCTCATGGTCAGGCCGTCCAGAGGTTGGCCGCCGCTAAAGTTGGAAGAAGCGATCTCGACGATATAGTTGCCGGCGAGCAGGTTGGAGAAGGCATAGATCCCGCCGCCGGCGGTGGTCGTGGTGTCCACCAGGGCATCCTCGGCGTCAATGGTGCCGTCGCCGTTTTCGTCCTGGTAGAGGTTCACGCTTACGCCGTCGACGCCTGACTCGCTCGTATCCTTGACGCCGTCGCCGTTGGTGTCCGCCCAGACCAGGTCGCCGATGGAGCCCTGGCCCCGCGGCTGGTAGCCAAAGTCGGCGGTGTCCACACTGGCGGCCAACAGCGTCACCTCGCCCTGGCCGTCGCAGACGGAGCACGCGCCGCCGGTCTCCTCCGGATCGCCGGTCTGGGTGGTATAGCCGGTGGGTAGGTCCGCCTCGTTGACGACGACGATGTACTCGTTGCCATTGCCGGCCAGGCCGTCGAATTGGTAGACACCGCTGCCGTTGGTCGTCTGGGTGTCGAGCAGGGTGTCGACGCCGGCGTCCACCTCGCCATCGCCGTCCACGTCGCGGTAGAGGTAGACTTGCACGCCGCCGATCCCTTCCTCGCCGCTGCCCTGGTCGCCGTCGCCGTTCCAGTCGGCATAGACCGTGTCGCCGATGGTCAGGCCGCCGTCGTAGCCAAAGTTGTAGGCGCCTTCCACCTCGTGGGCGCTGATGGTAAAGGCGGTGGTCGTCAGGCTGTCGCACCCGCCCGGGGCGGCGCTACAGTTGGCACCGGGGCCGTCGGGGTCGCCGCTCTGGCTCATGCCCGGCAGGTCGGCCGTCTCCACCCCGATGCGATAGTCGCCGGGGGCGGCCGTAAAGCTGTAAAAGCCGTTCTCGTCGGTGGTCGTGGAGCCGAGGTTGGTGGCGCTGTCGCAGTCGCCGGTGTCGGCGCAGAGGTACACGGTCACGCCGGCGATCGGTTCCTCGGTGGCGTCCCAGTCGCCGCCGCCATCCCGGTCGTTCCACACGTAGCCGACGACCGCGCCGTCGTCCGAGGCGTTGCGGTAGCCAAAGTTGACGCGGTCAATGTCGTCGCTGCCCGCTGTATTGTCCACCGAATTGAACGTGCTCATGTT
>JASFTJ010000198.1:0-5510 GCA_050053615.1 Anaerolineae bacterium
GCACCTCAAGAGCGGCCAGCTCATGTGGGAACGGGGCGAGATCCTACGCACCGATCCGTTTTCCCACCCCGTCGCCGGCCGGCCGTGGGTCGACCACGGCTGGTTGGCGCAAGCTTTGCTCTGGCCGGTTTACCGCGCGCTGGGCCTGGGCGGACTCGCGCTGCTGCTGGCGACCATCGTCACGGCAGCCTTTGCCCTGGTCTACCGTCAGTGTGAGGGGCGACCCTTTGTCGCCGCCTTTGCCACTCTGTTGGCAACGATCGCGTCGTCGGTCATCTGGGCTATCCGCCCTCAGATCGTGTCCTTTTTGCTGGCGGCCCTGGTCGCGTTCCTGCTGAACCGCTACAGACAGACCGATCGACCCCGCTGGCTATGGCCTCTCCCAGCAATCGTGGCGCTTTGGGTCAACTGCCACGGCGGATTCGTCATCGCCTTTATTCTAATGAGCTGCTACCTGGCGGGCGCGGCCCTGACCCGGCTGACCGCCCCCTCAGCCCCGTCCCCTCTTCCCAGAGGAGAGAGGTCCGAGATGAAGGGGGATCGCCTCCGGCCCCTCCTTCTGGTCCTCCTGGTGAGCATCCCAGCCGTGCTACTCAACCCCAACACGGTCAAGATGATCCCCTACGCCTTCCAAACGGTAAGCATCGGCCCTTTGCAAGACTTTATCCAGGAATGGGCTGCACCCGACTTTCACAACATCCAGTTCCACCCCTTCGTCTGGCTACTGATGCTGACCCTAGCGGCGATGGGTCTTTCCCGAAAACGCGCCGACTGCACCGATCTGGTCTTGGTGGGCGTTTTTGGCTACATGGGCCTGTTGGCCGTGCGCAACATCGCGCTGTTTGCCCTCGTGGCTGCGCCCATCCTGAGTCGACACGCCGTCGCCGCCGTGGATGACTTGGCCCTGACGCCGCGCCTGTCCTGGCTGGGCGCGTTGACCCACACCCTGCCGCCGATCCGCCCCTCCCGCCGTCGAACCGTGCTCAACGGCCTGCTCCTCGCCGTGGTGGTGATCGGCGCCGGAATCAAGGTCAGCACCGATCTGGTTCGCCTGCACGATCCAGCGGTGTGGGGCCAGGGCCTGCCCCTGGAAGCCGCCGAGTACTTGGACCAGCAGGATCTTTCGGGCCAGATGTTCAACACCTACAATTGGGGCGGCTATCTGATCTGGCGCCTTTACCCGGAGAAGCCGGTGTTCGTGGACGGCCGTACTGACCTCTACGCCCTCAACAGCGACGTGTTGGACGACTATGTCACCGTCCATTGGATACGACCCGGTTGGCAACAGGTGATGGACAAGTACGGGATCGGCTTTGTCATCACCGAGCGTACGGGCC
This sequence comes from Anaerolineae bacterium, assembly GCA_050053615.1. Taxonomy (GTDB): domain Bacteria; phylum Chloroflexota; class Anaerolineae; order JAAYZQ01; family JAAYZQ01; genus JASFTJ01. The sequence goes on from JASFTJ010000198.1 coordinate 1,338, forward strand.
TCCTTGACCAAATGCTGGCCCAATCGGACGGCTGGCAGTCCGCTCACGAGGACAACCTGGCCGTGATTTATGTCCGGGCGGAGGAGGCGCCATGAACCGTTCGCGGGCGCGCTGGCTCCTGGCTGTCGTCGCGATCCTGCTCTGGGTGCTGGCCGTCTATCCCGGCTACTATGTGGTCCACAAGCCCTTGACCCCGGCCAATCTCCGCGCCCTAGCAAGCGCGGCCGGCGATCTGTTCACCTGGCTGGTCATATTGGCTGTGCTGACAGCCCTCGGTTCGCGCCTAACCCGGCGACTGGCCTATCACTCCCTGCTAGAGAGAATCGTGTTTTCGGCTGGATTGGGGCTGGGTATCTTTGCCCTGCTGACGCTGGGACTGGGGCTGAGCGGCCTGCTCCACGGCTGGATCTTTTGGGTGCTGCTGATCGGCGGGGGGGTGCTGTTGTGGCGCGAGTTCCGCGACCTGTGGCGCGCACTGCGCCGGGTCAAGCTCCCCCGACCGGAGGGCACATGGTCCATCCTGCTCAGCGTTTTCGTCGCGGCCACGCTGCTGCTGGCCCTGACCGCTGCGCTCCTGCCGCCTACCGCGTGGGACAGCCTGGTTTACCACCTGGTCGGCCCGGAGCGCTACCTCCAAGCCCACCGGCTGACCTTCGAGTTTAACAATTACTACCTCTTTTTCCCCGCATTCACCGAGATGCTCTTCACGGCAGGCATGGCCCTCAAGGGCGACGTGGTACCTCAACTACTCCATTTCGGCTATCTTTTGCTGACCTTGGGCGCCTTGGGCGCCTTTGCCGCCCGCTACTGGGAGCGTCGGCAGGGACTGGTGGCTGCTGCTCTGTTCCTTTCCATTCCCACGGCGGTACAGATCGCCACCTGGTCCTACGTGGACCTGACCCTGACTTTCTACAACTTTGCTGCGCTCTATGCCCTGTTGAACTGGCTTGGTGAGGCAGATTGTCAATCCACCCCACCGGCCGGCTGGCTGGTGCTGGCCGGGCTATTCGGCGGAGCTCCGCCGTCCATCAAGTACACCGGGGCCGTCAGCTTTCCGATTCTGGGAGGCGTGCTCCTCTGGGCCTTGGTCCGCCGCCGGTTGACCGTCCGTCGTTTCGCGGTCGGCGCGCTCACCACCACCGGGCTGGGGCTGATTGTGGCCGCACCCTGGTACATCAAGAACGCAGTCATCACTGGCAATCCGATCTACCCCCTGGTGTGGGGCGGGCGCGGGTGGAACGAAATCGCCACCCGTTGGCTGCTGGTGCCCGGGCAAGAAATGTCGATCCTGGACCTGCTGGCCGTCCCCTGGACGCTGACCGTTATCGGCAAGCAGGGAACCAAAGCTTTCGACGCCACCTACTCGCCCCTCTTCCTGACGCTCCTGCCCCTGCTTGTCCTGACGCGGCGGCGGGCGCGACACCTAGGGGCACTGTTGCTGGCGGCGGCGGTGGGCTATTCTTTCTGGATCGCCAGCGGCGCGGCAGCCTACGGCACATTCATCCTACGGGGCCGACAGGTGCTGCCCATCTTTGCCCCGTTAAGCCTCTTGTGCGCTCACAGCCTGGACAGCGTGCAAATCACGGATCGCAGATCCTTCTCCCTATCGCGGGTGCTGACCATGCTGGTCGGGCTCACGCTGGCCGTCGCGCTGATGGGCCAGGCGCTCTCGACCGTGGGCCTGAACCCTTGGGGCTACCTGACCGGACACCAAAGCCGCGACGGCTACCTGGATCAGTACACCGCCCAGCGCCTGCACCAGGCGATAACCTATCTCAACGAGAACCTGTCCCCCGACGAAAAGGTGCTCTTTGTGTGGGAGCCTCGAAGCTATGGCTGTCACGCGCCCCACGAAGCTGATGTGCTCTTGGACAATTTTGCCCAACGCCTAGCAAAGTACGGTTCACCCAAAGATGTACTCACCGGCCTGCGTCGGGAAGGCTTCACGCATCTGCTGGTCAACGGCTTTGTCTACCCCTGGATCGCCAAAGATTTCCCCATCACCCCGGAGGAACAAGCAGGGTGGGAGGCGTTTCAGGCCCAATACCTCACCGAGCAGACTTTGATTCACGCAGAAGAGGAATACCTGTCACTCTACCGCCTGCCAGGAGAGTAGCGCGACACAGAATTTGTCCTGTTGGCAACACGGACCGGATCTGCTATAATAATCAGACCGAAGTGAACGCGGAGCGAGAATCGGAAGATGGGTGAAACAGGTCTGAGCATCGTCGTACCTGCGTACAACGAAGCAGCAAGCATCGGTCCAGTACTGGATGGCATTCGGAAGGCATTGGACCCTGCCGAGCTGGCGTATGAAATCCTCGTCGTGGATGATGGCTCGCAGGACGAGACGGCAGCCGTCGCCAAAGCGGGAGGGGTCCGCCTGCTGGTCCACCCCGAGAATCGAGGCTACGGCGCTGCGCTCAAGACCGGTATCCGCCACGCTGCGCACGACCTGATCGCCATCACCGACGCTGATGGCACCTACCCCAACGAGCGCCTACCTGAGCTAGCCCGGCTCATGCTGGAAAGCGGATACGACATGGTAGTCGGTGCGCGAACCGGTGAACAGGTCCACATCCCGTTGGCCCGTCGTCCGGCCAAGTGGATGTTGAGCCGGCTGGCCAATTATCTGGCTCGGACCAAGATTCCCGATCTGAACTCCGGCCTTCGCATCTTTCGCAAGGCAGTGATTCACGAGTTCATGCGCTATCTGCCCTCTAGCTTTTCATTCACGACGACCCTGACCCTGGCCCTCCTGACGAACGACTATACGGTTCGCCACGTGCCGATCTCTTATCACAAGCGCGTGGGGCGCTCCAAAATTAACCCGATCAGAGACACGGTCAACATCCTGGGACTGATCGTGCGCACGGTGATGTACTTTGCCCCACTGCGAGTGCTACTGCCCATCAGCGCTGCGCTGCTGCTACTGGCGGCAGCAGTGCTCATCGTCAGCCTATTGTTCACACCCAAGGTCATGGACGTGACGGTCGTTGTCATCACCATGACCGCCCTGCAGATCGCGGTGGTGGCGCTAGTAGCCGACCTGGTCCAGAAGCGGCGCTAGGGCATGGATCTCACAGACTGGCACGGCCTATCTTTCGAGGATATTGACCTGCGGCTCTGCACCCTGTGCGGCACGTGCATCAGCGCCTGCCCCGTCCCGGGGGGCGCGCTGGCCTGGCAGCCCTTCGACGACGCTCAGGGCAGCCAAGAGACCATCGCCTTCGACCGGGCGCGGTGTGTGAACTGCGGCATCTGCTACGCCGTCTGTCCGCCAGAGAATCCACAGGGGACAAAGCGGCCCGCCTGCGGTGAGGTGGGCGCAGCGCTGCCAGGTCGAAACAGCGCGGCGGATGACCCACTCATTGGACCGTACATGAGGTTGAGCCGAGTCCACGCCGCGGATTTGGAGATACGGAAGACAGGCTCGGCCGGGGGAGCGGTCACGGCGCTGCTCCTCTCGGCGCTGGAGCAGGATCTCATCGACGGGGCGCTGGTGGTGGCGACCGACCCGGACAATCCCACCCGCTCGCAGGCGACCGTGGCCCGCACGCCAGCGGCCATCCGGGCGGCGGCAGAATCAAAATACTGCCTGGTGCCAGTCAACGCTCTGCTGGACCGAATCGGTCCGAACGACAGACGTCTGGCCGTGACCACGTTGCCCTGTCAAGCTCACGGAATCAGATTGGCTCAGACATTGGGCTTGGCCATTGCCCGCAGGGTTTCCCTCGTCATCGGGTTGTTCTGCGGTTTCAACGTCAAATACGAGGGGACCGCCTATCTTCTGCGCAAGCTGGGGATGGATCCCGCCGAGGTGGCAACGCTGGAGTATCGCGGCGGCCCCTGGCCGGGCGGCTTCCGGGCTGTGACCCACGACGGGCGCAAGGGGTTCATCCCCAAGCACCAGTACACCTATGTGCACCTGATGTACGCGCCGGAAGGCTGCTGGTACTGCCCAGACCTGACCGCCGAGTTCGCTGACCTGTCGGTGGGCGACTATTGGATCGGGGACACCCCGGGGTGGTCCATGACCATCGGGCGGACGGCAGCGGGTCAGACCTTGCTGGACAACGCGGCAGCGCGGGGAGAGATCGTCGTCGAGCCGATTCGCTACGATGAGGTGTTGGCCTCGCACCGACACCTGCTCACCTATAAGAAAAAGGGAGT
>JASFTJ010000199.1:0-5506 GCA_050053615.1 Anaerolineae bacterium
TCCTCTTCGAGAGCAGGGGGCAATCGCCTCTCCCCGGTCACGCGCAGCTCGGTTCGAAATCCTGCCCGCGCCTCGACAGCTTCCAGTCTGGCCCGCAGGGCAGCGACCAGCCCCTCCTTCTCCAGCACAGGGGGGCGCAGCTCAAAGATCAACAGCCGCATCTCGCGCAGCGCTTCCTGGCCGGTATCCCGCACTTCCCGCAACTGCTCTGCTACCGCCCGGGCCTTCCCGGCGGCCAGCAGCCTGATCGCCGCCTCTGCGTAGAGGGTGATGCTGTACAGGTCGTGGGTCACCGAGTCGTGCAGTTCGCGGGCCAGCCGTTGCCGTTCCTCGGCCGCCGCCAGTTGTGCGACCTGGCGGTGGAGCCGCGCGTTTTCGATGGCGATGGCCGCCTGGTCGGCAAAGAGGCCGATGAGGCGCAGATCCTCCGTGGTAAAGCCGCCTGGTTTGTTCATCACGCTCAGGGCGCCGCTGGTGGCGTCCCTCGCACGCATAGGAACGGCCAGCAGCGCCGTCAGCTCGGCCTCGGCGCAAAGGCTGCGCAGCTCTGGGTTGGGGTCGTTGCTTAGCAAAGGCTCTCCGGTTTGGGCCACCAGGTCGGCGATGCACTGGGCAAGTGGGACGTGCTCAAAGTGGGGCGATGTCGCAGCCCGGCTAAGCCTCACCTGCAAACAATGCTCCTGGCAGCTATCCAGCACACAAACCGCGCTGACCGTCGCAGCGGTCAGCCTTCTGGCTTCGGTGCAAACGACTTCTAGCACTTCCTCCAGGCTGAGCTCTTGCAACAGCGCGGCCGTTACCCGTTGCATGCTCTGGCTTTCGGCCAGTTGCCGCTGGGTCTCGTCGTAGAGGCGGGCCGTCTCCAAAGCCAGGGCCACCAGGTGAGCGATGCCCCACACCAACTCGACCTCTTCCGGCGTAAAGGTGTGGTGCTCGTCAAAGGTGGCGACTAACAGCACGCCCAACCGCCGGCCTTCCGTTTCCATCGGCACGCCCAGTACCGACTTGATGCCCAGCAGTCGGGCCGCTTCCCGGTTGGCCCGTGGATCGGTCTGGGCATCGTAGCAGGTAATCGGTTTTCGGCCTTCCAGCACCTCGCGGAAGAATGCGTGTGCAGCCGGGTTTAAAGGCTGGGATCGCAGGACTTGATAGCGCTTGCGGATCAATTCTCCCGAGCCAACGCGGTGCATCAAGCCCCCCTCTGGATTCAGCAAAAAGACCCCACAGTCGCGCACGCCGACCGCCCCCCTGATCCCTTCCACGATCTGCTTCAAGATCTGGTCCAGCTCTAACCGGCCGCTGGCCGTCTGGACCGCTTGGAGCATCAGGCTGGTACGCTGCTGCTGTTCCTGCACATTGCGGCGGGTCAGTTGGCCGTACCGGCCCACCAGGCAACGGAGGGAGGCGTCCAACTGCGCGATGGCCTTGCTTGCCTGGGGCGTGCTCGCGGGAAAGGCTTGAAAGATGAAAGGCAGGATTGCCTCTTTGGCCAGGAGGATAAACTCGATGATCTCGCCGGTGTCGAACTCGGTGCGCAGGCGGCTGAGGGAGACTTGGGTGAGGTGGCTTTCCGAATCAGGGGAAAAGCCCGTCGCCAGGTCCTCGATGATGGTTTGCAGAATGTCTCGTGCCTTGGCCTTCAGGTCATCAGCTGGCAACTCGTGGTAGCGGGAGTCCGGTACCTTGCGGGCCATCTCGGCCCAGGCGGTTACCATCTCGCCTTGGCGCTGTGTGAGAAGGGCAGTCAGATCGCGCGCTGTTTCGGTTTCTGAGATCATCAGCCCCCTGGCTCCTATCCCAAAGACTGCAAAAGCTCTCACCCATCTGGTAGCTGCTGGGATTCTGGATCGATGGCACGGTCGGCGACCACCAGCCACTGCAGGCTATTATATCACGGCTGCTTTGTGCGGCAAAGATGAAGGTGTGATCGGGTAGTTCTACACCCCAGCCGATCGGGTAGGAGGAGCTGCTATTGATTTCGCAAGTACCTGGGTGAAGGTATCGTTGAAGAATGGCAGCGGATCACCAGGGACTGCGGAATGTGAATGGTGATCGAGCGCAGGCAGTGTCTGTCAATCAATGACGTCCAGCGCGGTTCGCACCGTCCGGGCCAGGGCTTCCAGTTCAAAGGGCTTGGACAGAAAGTGTGTGCCTTCATCTAGCACGCCGTGGTGCGCGATGGTGTCGTCGGTGTAGCCCGAGGTGTACAATACCCGCATCGCGGGACGAGTGTCGCGGAGCTCATCGGCCAGCGCCCGGCCGCTCATGCGGGGCATGACCACGTCGGTCAGCAGCAGATGGATCGGCGCCTCGTGCGATTGGGCTACCTGGAGCGCTTCCATCCCATCTTTGGCGGTCAACACCTGGTAGCCTTGGCCCTGCAGGATGTCGCGCGTCAGCTCGCGGACCTGACGTTCATCCTCTACCAGCAACAGGGTTTCTGTGCCTCGCGCCGCCGCCTCGGTGAGCAGGCGCGCGGGGATTGACGGACCCTCGGTCACGCGGGGTAGGTAGATCTCAAAGACTGTGCCCTGGCCCACCTCGCTGTGGACCTCGATGTGGCCTTGATTCTGTTTGACGATGCCGAACACGGTGGCCAGCCCCAGCCCCGTGCCCTTGCCCCTTTCCTTGGTGGTGAAGAACGGCTCAAAGATGCGGGCTTTGACTTTTTTGCTCATACCCACGCCGCTATCGCTGATGGTCAACTGTACGTATTCGCCCGGCTGGACGCCCATGTGGCGGGCGGCGTAGACCTCGCAGAGCACCACATTGTCCGTCTCGAGGGTCAGCTTGCCGCCGTCGGGCATGGCGTCGCGGGCATTAACTGCCAGGTTGAGGACGACCTGCTCGATTTGGGTGGGGTCGATCCTGGCCGACCACAGCTCCTCGGCCGGGACCAGCGCCAGCTCCACATCCTCGCCGATGAGGCGCCGCAGCATCTTGTCCAGCTCCCCCAGCACCTGGTTGAGGTTCAACACCTGCGGCTCGACGATCTCCTGGCGGCTAAAGGCGAGCAATTGTTTGATCAAACGGGTGGCGCGCTGGCCAGCGTCCTGGATGCGCTCTACGTGGACCCAGAGCGGGTCGCTGTGGTGTAACTTGCGCTCCAGGAGCCGGGTGCTGAGGTGGACGACGGTCAGCAGATTGTTAAAGTCGTGGGCGATGCCCCCCGCCAGCCGGCCGATGGCCTCCATCTTTTGCGCCTGGTGGAACTGCTCGCCCAACTGCCGGTGCTCGTCTTGGAGGCGCTCCCGGGCCAGCACACTGCCGACCTGCTCGGCCACGCGCCAGGCCAGGTTGACCTCTTGAGCGGAAAAGCTTTTCCCCGAGACTGATGCAACGTCCGATGCCGAGGGGGTCAGGGGCTTGATGGCGTCCAACCCCAGGATGCCCACCACGTCCCCGTTCACCATCAGGGGCAGTAGCAACAGCGAAACGGTGCCTCGTCGACGCAGCAGATCGTGGATGGGCGCCAGACGGGGGTCGGTCTGGGCCTCCTCGATGACCAGAGGCATCTTTTGTGTCAGCAAGTGCTGGGATGCGGGATTGTCCGCTACCGGGATGGTTTCGCCCAACAACGGAGGACAGCCCTCGGCCAGGTATTCGGCCACGACGACGGCCTCGGTTTTCTCCTGGTTGAACAGGGCCACGGCCGCCTGCGGCACCTCGAAGGCCAGGGCCAGCTGCCGGCAGACGACTTCCAGGATCGATTCGAGCGCCTCGCCCTCCGCTGCCGTGGCGGCGATGACCCGGTTGAGAAGGGTCAGCTCCCGATTGCGCTGCGCAGCCTGGCTGTACAGCCGGGCGTTGTTGATGGCCACGGCCATCTGGTCGGCCAACGTTTCCAAGGTCGTCACGTCGTTAGGTTCAAAGGCGCCGAGCTGAGGGCTCTGCAGATCGATCACGCCCACGATCCGGCTTTCAGCCTCGCCGATGCGGATCGGCACGCTGAGCTCAGAGCGGGTGGGCAACCGGTCGGGGTAAGGGTTGGCGTAGCGCGGTTCGGCGTCCACGTCGTTGGCCAGCAGGGTCTCGCCGTGCAGGCCCGTCCAGCCGACCAGGCCCTGGCCCAGGGCCACGCTGTGGTCTGGGGGAAAGAGGTGAGCAAACTCGCCGGCCCGGGCCCTCATAACTAACCGGTCCTCCCCGGCGGCTCGGCTGAACAGGCCGACGTGGTGATAGCCAAAGCGCTTCTGGACCAGTTGCGCCGCCCGGTCGAGCACCTCGTCCAGATCCAGGAGGGCCGCCACCTGGCCGCCGATCTCGTTGAGAAGCGCCAGTTGCCAGGCACGCTGCCGTAAGGTCTCTTCCGCCCGTCGCTTTTCCTCTGCAAGGCGTTGCTTTGCCAGGGCTTGCCTGGCTATGGCTAGCAGCTCATCCATGTTTACAGGTTTGGTGACATAGCCCGAGGCTCCTTCATTCAGGGCTTGCACCACTGTCCCCACCGAGGCGTAGCCGGTGATCATGATCAGCGCGATGGGGGGATGCATCTCCCTCAGGGGCGCGATCAAATCCACTCCCTCCATGTCGGGCAGTCTGATGTCCAGGCAGGCTAGGTTGAAGGCGCGCTTCCGTGCCTTCTCCAGAGCCTCCTGCCCCGTCGCGGCTGTTTCCGTCTCGTACCCCTGTTTACCAAGTATGAGCGCCAGGGTTCTTCGGGTGCTCTCGTCGTCGTCCACGATCAAGATGCGGGGTTTGTCGTCCATCATGTCCTTCTCTCTCACAGGCTCGGGGCCTGATCACCAGCATGATACATGACTTCACGCTTCATGTTTCGTTTCTTCTTTTGGATCTCTTCCACCAGCCTGAGCAGATTTTCAATGTCCAAGGGTTTGTAAAAGCAGGTATAGGCCTGGTTGCGCAGGGCCTCCTCCACCAGGCCCGCCATCTCTTGGCGGTAGGCGGTCATCATGATAGCCACCGCCTGAGGATTGAACTCCCGAATGGCCAGGTAGGTCTCCAGTCCGTTGAGCACCGGCAGCTTCATGTCAATAAAGGTCATGTCGTAGCGTTGCTCCTGGGCCATGGCAATCGCCTGTTCACCGCTGAGGGCGATGCCTACCTCGTAGCCCTTTTGCGCCAGGATGCTCTTCAGGGTGATGCAAATGCCCGGATCGTCGTCAATGATCAGGATGAACGCGCCTTTCTCCCTCTGTTTGGCCTCTTTGATGATGGCCATCACCCGCTCGATGTCCAAAGGTTTGTAGACGATCCCGTAAGCCCCCTCCTCCAACGCCTGCTGTACCAGGTCCTCCACCGCGTAGGCGGTCATCATCATCACCACCGCCTCGGGCCTGATCTCTTTGATCCTGCGGTAGGCCTCTACGCCGTTTATAACAGGCATCTTGATGTCCATAAAGATCATGTCGAAGGGTTGTTCTTGGACCTTTTCGATGGCCTCTCGGCCGTCCTGAGCGGTTGTGACGGCATACCCTTTGCGTTCCAGGATCAGGGCGGTGGTGCGGACCATACCGACGTCGTCGTCTACGATCAGAATGCGAGGTCC
>JASFTJ010000200.1:0-5492 GCA_050053615.1 Anaerolineae bacterium
CGGGTGCTTTTCCTGACCCAGGTACTGCCCCACCCTTTGGATTGCGGTCCCAAGGTGCGAGCGTACCACATGTTGCGTCACCTGGTTCAGAACCACGAGGTGACGCTAGTTTCTTTTGTCCGTCCGGATGACACATCCGAGTCGATCAGGCACCTGAACAGTGTCTGCCAGGCTGTGCATCCGGTGCCAATGCGCCGTTCCTTATGGCGAAATCTCCGGGCAGGTGTCAAGGGTCTGCTTACAGGCGTTCCCATAGTCGTGGCCCGGGATGAGATTGGCGCGATGACGGATACCCTGCGGCAGCTCACACATCAAACTGCCTTCGATGTCATCCACGCCGATCAGCTTTCTATGGCTTCGTATGGGCAACTCGCGGCCCACATGACCGAGCCTCATCGAGTTTCTACTCTTCTGGACGAGCACAACGCCATCTATATGCTAGCACAGCGCATGGTGGATGAAGCTCCTTCCGCGTTCCAAAAGCTTATCACAATGCGTGAAGCCAAGGCATTCACCCGATACGAAGCAGCCATGTGCCAAGCCTACGATTCCGTGCTGACCGTAACTCATCAAGATCGAGAGCACCTGCTGGCGCTCTATCCGCCAGAAGAGAGAACTCGCCTGGCAGACAAGTTCAGAGTGGTGCCGATTTGCATCGATCCCAATCAGGTTCTACCGGTGGCCCACCGAAACGAGGGTGTGCCCACGGTATTGCACATGGGCACGATGTTCTGGCCGCCCAACATCGCCGGGGTGCTTTGGTTCGCTCGAAAGGTGCTGCCCCTGATTCATGAGCAATTACCAGAGACTCGCTTCGTAGCAGTGGGCAAGAACCCGCCTCAGGAGGTGCAAGCCCTGGCGGCCGATCCGCGCATCGAGATCACTGGCTATGTCCTAGATCCGACTCGCTATCTAGCTGCCGCAGACGCTTTTCTCGTGCCGCTACACGCCGGTGGAGGAATGAGGGTCAAGATTCTAGATGCTTGGCTCTGGGGACTGCCCATTGTCTCTACTTCTATCGGTGCTGAAGGCATAGAGACCCGGGATGGGGAGAATATTCTCATCGCTAATGACGCGTCGTCTTTTGCCCAGGCTACCCTGCGCCTATTGACAGACTCGGCCCTGAACAAGGGCTTACGGGCGAACGGCCGCGCCTGGGTAGAAGACAACTATGCTTGGAGAAAGGTTTACAGACGAGTAGACAAGGTCTACTCCCAGCTGCTTGGTGCGGATAACAACCCCGGTTGACCAAGTCCCGTATCCTCAACCTCTGGCACATCCCAAAGACCCTACACAGAGCGGCTTGACAATACCTGATCTCTTCAACAATCTGGGTCACAGGTTGCAGGTCCGCGACAAGGGAGCAGGCAGGTCTGGGGCCACACAAAACAGCCACAAAGTGACTATGGAGCCACAGAGACAATCGCAGCATAGCAACGGAGTTCCCATGAAACAGCGCCCTGCTCGCTACTTGGCAATCGTGCTGACAGTATCCATCATCTTGCGTCTCGCCGTAGCCGTGTATCTAGGGGATGAGGTGGATGCGCCGCCCATGCTGACCGACCAGCGGTCTTACCACGCACTGGGGGCCCGGTTGATCGCCGGCCAGGGCTTTAGCTTTGCCGACAATTGGTATCCGTTCACCCTTGCAGACACGCCCACCGCCCACTGGTCATTTCTCTACTCCCTCTTTGTCGCCTGCGTGTACGCCCTGTTCGGCGCGCACCCCTTGGCGGCCCGCCTGGTGCAGGCTATCCTTGGCGGCCTCTTGCTGCCGTGGATGGTATACCGCCTTGCCAAATGTGTCATCGCTCCTTGCCGCTCAGCAGAGCCAAGAGACAAAGGGGAACCTCTGGCCCTGCTGGCAGCGCTCATCGCTGCCGTCTATGGCTACTTTGTCCTTTACGCTGCTACGCTGATGACCGAGACTTTCTATATCATCGTCGTGCTTTGGTCTTTGGAACGCAGTCTCAAACTGGCCAACCTGCTGCGCTCCAGAGCGCCAACGCGCCAACTATGGACGCCTGTCATATCGCTGGGTCTGAGCTTGGGCATCGGGACGTTATTGCGCCAGTCGCTCCTTCCCTGGATCCCAGTGCTCTTTGCCTATTTGCTTTTCGTGGCATGGCGTGCGGGGCAGCTTCGATCCACACTCTGCTTCTTGATCACAGCTAGCCTCATCCTGATTAGCTTCATCATTCCTTGGACTGCTCGTAACTACCTCGTCTATGACGACTTTTTGCTACTCAACTCCAACGCTGGCTTTGCCATGTACTCCGCCCAACACCCCTTACACGGCACAAACTTCCACGAGTTTGAAGCTGCCCCGCTGCCAGTAGACTTGTGGGGGCTGTCGGAGCCCGAACTGGACCGCGCCTTGATGCAGCGTGGTATCCAGTTTATCCTGGACGAACCCGACCGCTACCTCCTCTTGTCTTTGAGCCGAGCGCGCGCCTTCTTTGAATTCTGGCCCACGCCCGATACGACCCTACTGCACAACATCGGGCGTACCGGCTCTTTTGGTCTACTCTTACCCTTTATGCTCTATGGCCTAGTTCTGGCACTCCGCCGCTTCCAATTCACAGTGCACAACACGCTGCTCCTGCTCTTCGCAGCCTGGTATACTGTTGTGCACATGCTAACCTGGGCCATGGTTCGCTATCGGCTACCCATCGACGCGGTTTTGATTCCCTTGGCGGCGCTGGCGATTTCGGATTTGTACAAAAAGCATGTGCAACCATCCCTCAGAAGGTTATCTGAGCAACATGCCATACCCTGGTAATATTTCCCGATCTGTGCTATAATATTACCCGGAATTGAAAGTCAAGCACCGGTTGAGTAGCTGCGAGCGAATAGCGAGCAGCGCATCGAAACCAAGCGTTGCTCACCCTTGGTTTTCGAGACGACCTTCGGCCTACTCCACCCGTGGTCGCTCGCCCCGTCATGGTACTTCATTCAGCAACTGGTATTATGTATACTGTGGTTCGGAACTGCCGTAGCACGGGGAGGGATAAGGCGAGCTACGCTTTGCCTTCGGGCCAACTAATATACTGCCCTTCCATCGATGGTGGCCCGCAACAAGCATAACAAACGATAGAGAAACTCAGATGGAACTAAAACAGTATTTCACGGTGGTGAAAAAGTGGTGGTGGCTGATCGCGGCCTCGATGCTGGTATCGACTGCATCCGGGTATTACGCTGTCTCGCGCACACCGCGCATCTTTGAGGCTACGACGACCGCCAGGGTGGGCCAGGCCATAGAACTGCCCAATCCCACTTACCAAGATTTCTCAATCAGTCATCAGCTAGCCCAGACCTACATGAACATGGTCTCGCGGCGTCCAGTCCTCGCGGGTGCCGCGGATGCGCTTGGTCTGTCGTTCGTTCCAAGGGCAGAAGATATCTCGGCACGACTTGTACCAGGCACACAGTTCCTGGAGATCAGTGCACGCGATACCGATCCCGAGCGTGCCCGTGCTATCGCCAATGCCATCGCCCAGCAATTGATCCTTCAGACTCCGAACGAAATTGCGGCAGATCAGGCTCGCCAAACCTTCGTGCAAACCCAGCTAGCGAATCTCGAAGACAGCATCCAGGAAACGGAAGAGGAAATTCAGTCCGAACAGGAAAAGCTAGATACTGCCAACAGCGCGAGGGCCATTCAGCAGTATCAAGACAACCTCGCCGCTCTGCAAGCGAAACTGGCCTCGTACCAGGCCACCTATGCATCCCTTTTGGATTCGGTGCAAGGACGGGCCAATTACATCTCTATCTTTGAGGAAGCCACAACGCCGAGTGAACCGATCAGCCCACGCGTGATGCAGACGGTCCTCATGGCGGCGGCCATCGGTTTGGTTCTTGCGTTGGGCGGCGCCTTCCTGATCGAGTTCCTGGATGATACCGTCAAAACTGTCGACGACTTGACACGCCTGACAGAGTTGCCCCTACTGGGCTCGATCGCGCGCATGAACGTCCAAGACCAAAACCATGTCCTTATGCCCGTGCAAAAGCCACAGTCTCTCATTGCCGAAGCCTATCGCACGCTACGCACCAACATTCAGGTCTCCTCCGTAGACAATCCGCTGCGCACACTGGTGGTGACCAGCCCCGGCCCCTTCGACGGCAAAAGCACCACGACCGCAAATCTGGGCGTAGTAATGGCCCAGGCTGGCAAATCGGTGATACTGGTCGATGCAGACCTGCGTCGGTCTGTGCTGCACAGGATCTTTCACCTTCCGAACGAGGGTGGATTGACTCGTGTCCTGGTGGAGGATGAACCGACGCTCGATGGGTGGCTTCAGGAAACCGAGATTGACAATCTGCGCGTGCTGACCAGTGGCCCCCTGCCTCCCAATCCCTCAGAGCTGCTGGGCTCGCAGAAAATGCGGAGTCTTATCGAACAGTTGACCAATGAAGCCGATGTGGTAATTTTCGATACGCCTCCTGTCCTACCGGTCACCGACGCCTCGGTGCTGGCCATCCAGGCCAATGGCGTGCTGCTGGTCACGGATGCTGGGAAAACCCGGAGGGGGGCCGTCCGCCAGGCGGTAGAAAGCCTGAAACAGGTGGGGGCCAACATTCTCGGCACTGTGCTGAACCGAGTGGCACTTCAGAAGTCAGAGTACCACTACTATTATCAAAAGGCAGCAAAGACATAATGGTCGAAATGTAAGCAAGACAACGCAAACTCCTGCGGCCACCAGGGCAGGAACCTACCCAATTGTCAGCCGCGCCAGATGCTTCCACCATCTGGCGCGGCTTTGTGTTTACTCACGACCAAGATGACTCATCCACGCAGCCGTGAACACCAGGATCGTATCGGGGCAAGGCGGCGCTGTCGATGCGGCAGCTAGTAGCTCACCCGCACAAAGCTCCCATCTGCGAAAAAGATGTAGCTTCGACCGGTTGTCTTGCCGTCGCTGTCGCGAAAGATGACACCCCGCTCAAAGCTCTGCACAAGCGGATCCCCATTGCCCGGGCCAAAACCCCGCTCTTCGCCCAGACCCCAGCCGATGGGCGAACCGGGGCCGCCCAGATCGCACCAAACGGCACCAAAACCCCGCTTGGGCTGGACCTTGCCAGGCGGCGGTGAGGCCGGGCACGAATACTCAGGGTCACCCTCCGACCACATCCCGGTGAAGGACTGATAGGTCCCGTTGGGCGGTCCCTTTTCATAGACTACGTAGGCGCGATCGTTGTCCGCCCGCCAGAACATGTGCCCGTTGTCAAAGGCTTGCTCCGCGTCCTGGATAGCCTTCGGCTGGGGATGCAGCGGACAGCCGATCCGTACTATGTAGGCCTGCCACAGTCCGGCAAAGAGCCCCTGCGCCTGGATAGGACAAGGGGTCGGCGAGGGGGTCAGGGTTAGAGTTGGGGTGTGGGTCGGTGGTTTTGGCGTATCCGTGGGGGGCAACGGCGTGTCGGTGAGCGGCGCGAGTGTATCAGTATCGGCCGCCGGCGATTGGGGGACTAGCGTCTCTGTATCGCCCGGC
>JASFTJ010000201.1:0-5458 GCA_050053615.1 Anaerolineae bacterium
AGGCCGTGGTCTGGGGCGGTCGGGCGAGGATGTACGCCCTGCTGCAACTCATGGCTGTTTTGGCCGTTCACTTTTTCTACCGCGGCGTGCTGGACGACGAAGCGGAGGATGGGACCTCGTCGGCGCTGGCCTGGTTATGGGTGCTCTTTTTCACCGCCGCCATCTTTGCCCAGGATGAGGGGCTCCTGCTCATGCCCATCTTTTGGCTGGCGGCCCTGGTCGCCAAGGGCTGGCGTTGGTTCTTGCAGCCCAAGGTGCTTGTCGTGCAGGTCCTTCTGCCCATCGGCGGGATGGTGGCCCGCATCTGGCTCTACCAGATCCGTGTGCCCGGTGAGGTGATCTCTATCGCCAAAGACGCCTACTTTAGTTTCCCGCCCGCCGTGGCTAACGGTTTGAAGGAGGTGGCTCCATTTTTCATGGCCTGGTGGGTCTGGCCGGTTACGCTTTTCTTCCTCGCCGGCCTCGCTTTCCTGGCGCATCAGGCCACAGGCCACAGACCTCAAGAGACGACGCTTGTATCGCGGGCCGTGCATCACGTTTCACATCCTTCCCCGCCCCTCTTCATCGCTTACGTCTTTTTGGCCATCGCCGCCTCGATGATATTCGCCGTCAACGCTCCCTGGCAGGACGATCGCTACATGTTCATGGTGCTGCCCCTCTTTTTCATGATCGCCGCTTGGGGCGTCGACCGGGTCGTGGCGCTTTTGGCTCGCCACTGGCCGGCTCTGCGCGGTGAATGGGCCACCATCGCGCTCGTACTCGTCGTCGCCGCTGTCGGGCTGCCGGGTAGTCTCTCGGCCCTGGATCGCTTTGAGCCGGACTATAGCGCTGCCTACCGCTGGATCGAATCCCAACTGGCCGCAGACGATCTGGTGGCGACCATGCGTCCCGCACCAGCGGCAGTGTACCTGGGCCGCTGCGACTACCTGGTCGCCGAGAACGAGCACCAGGAGTTTATCATGCGCCTGAATGGCGTGTGGGTCGATCGTTGGGCCGGAGCCAGGGTTCTGGAGTCGCCCCAGGCTTTTCGCGACGAGGTGCTGCACAGCGGTCGGCGGGTTTGGTTTGTAAACGACGAGAACCGTTTCGAATCGTCGGCCTACTCGCCCGAGTTCGTGGCCCTGATCTTGCAGCAGATGGACCTGGTTTGGCATCAAGGGGGCGTGCTCGTCTTTCAGGGGCAAGGCTACGAGCCGCCGCCGGAGATGACCGTGCAGCGGTCCCTTGACGCCAACTTTGGCCAGCAACTGCGGTTGACCGGCTACGCGTTGAGCACGGACCACCCCAAGCCTGGACAGGAATTGACGCTGCAGCTTCATTGGCAGGCAATTCGTCCGGAACGAAACTACACTGTCTTTGTCCACATCGTCGGTGCGGATGGCCAAGGTCTGGCTCAGGTGGATGGGGAACCCCTCCAGGGCTTGTACGGCATGAGCACCCATTGGCCCCGCGATCGGGCCGTGACCGACGAGCGTCGGTTGACGATCCCTGTCGACACGTCGCCCGGCCGCTATCGACTGGATGTGGGATTGTACGACCCGAACGATCCGGATGGCGAGCCGCTTCCGATCTTGGCGAGCGGAGAGCGCAGCTTGACCCTTGATTACCTCAAGGTGGACCTGTCGCCGCTACCCGAGACATCGCAAACAGCAGCGCCTTCGACAGGCAACTTGGGTGGGCGCGTGCGCTTGCTCGGCTATGAGCCGCTTCTGCCAACCCAATTGGAGATGGGAACCACGCTGCCTCTGACGTTGACCTGGGAATGCTTGGATACATTTGATGAGGACTATACCGTCTTTGTCCACCTGGCCGGGCCAGACGGGCAGCCGGTGGCCCAGGCCGATGGCCAGCCGCTGGGGGGCGCCTATCCGACCAGCTTCTGGGATGTGGGCGAGCGGTTGGCCGACTCCTATCTGTTGGAAGTACCATCTGATGCACCGTCCGGTGAGTACGACCTGCGCGTGGGCATGTACTTGCTGGACACGGGCGAACGGCTGCCGCTGTTGGGCGCCGATGGCCAGGTGCTGGGCGATAGCATCTTGCTGAGGCGAGTGACCGTTTCATCGCCGTGATCCCACCATACCGGAAGCAGCGACGGCTGGCCCGCCAGGAGATTCGCGAGTGAAGAGCACTGCGGACGTCGTGATCATCGGTGGAGGCATTCAGGGACTGAGTCTGGCCTACCATCTGACCAAGGTGGGCGTGACCGATGTGTGTCTGGTGGAGATGAACACTCTGGGCAGCGGTTCGTCGGGTAGGTCGGCGGCCATCATTGGCTTTGCCTTTCCGACTGAGCTTTGCCTTCCCCTTACTCGTTGGTCGTTTGAGGCCCTGCTGCGCTTTGAAGAGGAGCTGGATGCTGATCCAGGCTATGAGCCCATTGGCTGTCTGCTGCTGGCCGGGGCTGAGGGAGCTCCTCAATTGCGCCAGCGCCACGCCCGGCTGAGACACTTGGGCGTCGAGAGTCACTTGGTAGACCGCAGGGCGATCGCTGAGCTGACACCGGGTATGAACCTGGAGGACATCGAAGTGGGACTGTACAATGCCCGCGAGGGATGCCTTGACCCCCATTCCATCATGATGGCCTACGCCGGGCAGGCGCGTCGACAGGGTGTGGAGTTTGCTGAGACCGTGCAAGCAATCGGTCTCGAGTTCGAGGTGGATCGAGTGGTGGGCGTCCATACTACAAAGGGCATGATCGCCACGGCCTGTGTGGTAAACGCTGCCGGCTTTTATGCCCGCAAAGTCGCTTCGTGGGCGGGCATGGACCTGCCCATCGTAAATCTCAAACGGCACATTTTTGTCACGGGGCCCGTGGCAGCTTATTCCCGTCCCATTCCCTTCACCTACGAGGTCGAACTGCCCTGGTATATGCGTCGAGAGGGCCCGGGGCTGCTCATCGGCATGGGTTCTACCGAGGTTGCCGAAGGTCAGGAGGAGGATCCTCAAGTGGACAGGTCATTCCTCAGCGAAGTGATCGAACACTCGATACACCGCGCCCCACCGCTGGAAGAGGCGGGGGTCAAGACCGGCTGGGCGGGTCTGCGCCCTGTCACTCCCGATAAAGACCCCATCCTGGGACCAGCTCCACAGCTGGACGGCTTTTGGAATGACTGTGGTTGGGGTGGTCAAGGCATCATGAACGCACCGGCGGCCGGGATGGCCTTGGCCGAGTGGATCGTGGGCGGGGAGACGACGCTGGTGGATGTCAGCGGCTTTGGGGCAGATCGCCTTGCTCCTGGAAAGGCGCAGTGACAAAGCACACATTCTGAGGGTGCAGCCTACTCCTAGAGGGACAGTCTCTGAGCCCCGAGATCAGCCCTGTGCAGGATACCACTATTGGCTGGATTGTGGTAGAATAATGGTTGTTTCGCGCTGACCGCCAGGCGCGTTTGGAGTGAAGAATGTGAGTAGTCTTGACTGATTTGCGAGATCCAGCCCTATGAGCGAGAGACAGATTTTCCTCGAGTCGTTGATCACTGAGGATGGAGCGAACCCAGCGAGCGATACTCCCCCTCTGATCAGAACCAAGATCCGAGTTCCCCGCCGGCAGCACGACTTGCTGTCGCGCCATCGTTTGGTGAACTTTGTTCACAGTCATCTCGATCGCAAGCTGATCCTGATCTCTGCCCCTGCCGGCTACGGCAAGACCTCTCTTTTGACCGATTTTGCTCAGGACACCGATTTGCCGGTGTGCTGGTATACCCTTGATCCCTTTGACCGCGACCTGCGCGTTTTCCTAGAGTACCTGATTGCGGCTATTGCTCGTCGCTTTCCGGCCTTTGGCGACCGATCGCGCGCTTTCCTGCGGAATATGACCGATTCCGGCCAAAACCTCTACCCCATGGTCGCAACCTTGGTCCAAGAGATCTATGATGCTATCCCTGAATACTTTGTTCTGATCCTGGACGATCACCATGCTGTTGAGGACCAAGAACAGATCGACGAATTCCTCGACCTCTTTGTAACCTACATGGATGAGAACTGCCACGTCATCCTGGCCTCACGCACGCTGCCGGCTCTGCCCAACCTCTCGTTACTGGTAGCCCGGAGACAAGCGGCTGGCCTGAGCATAGACGAGCTTCGCTTCACGCCTCAGGAGATCCAGGCGCTGGCAAAGCAGAACTATGGTCTTGAGCTGGAGCCAGAACATGCGAGCAATCTGGCAGAGCGAACCGGGGGTTGGATCACCGGTCTCTTGCTCAGTGCTGCTCCCCGCTGGATGCAGGTGCAGGCGGATGAAGAACGGGTGCCCATCCGAGGGCGGATCAACGTTGGGCTGTACGACTATCTCACACAGCAGGTCTTGGACCGACAGTCCGCTTCGCTGCGCGACTTTCTTTTGTCTTCCTCTGTCCTGGACGAATTGAGCCCAGAACTATGCGCCGACGTGCTGGGGATGGCTGATCCGGCCGCCTTGATCGATCAGTTGAGAACTCGCAACCTGTTTGTCATCGAATTCGAGGGCGGCGGGGATCGACTGCGCTACCATGATCTGTTCCACGAATTCCTACAGAGTACCCTGCGCCGCCGGGATCAAGGGCGCTTTGAGAAGCTGGTCCGTCGGGCAGCCGAAGCGTATGCCGATCGGGGTGAATGGGAACGCGCCATCAGTCGCTACTTGCAGCTGGATGACTATGAGCAGGTGGCCGAGATTATTGCGCAAACGGCCACACAGATATACGGGACGGGCCGAGGGTACACGCTGGCGGCCTGGATAGACGCCTTGCCAGAAGAGATGCTGGGTGATTATCCACGCTTCTTGGTCCACCGAGCCAAGATCTATGCGGACCAGGGGGAACATGCTGCTGCCATGGCCTTGTATGATCGGGCCGAAGGTGTGTTTGCCGCCGCAGAGGACAGGCCGTGGCAGGCCTACACCCTGGCAGCCAGAGGCTTTCTCTTGCGCTTCCAGGGGAGCTGCACCGAGGCAGTAACGTATTGTCAAAAAGCACTGGATCTGGTGACTGGGGTCACGGAACGGGAACGGATCGCCATGGCCCTGGCTTGCAGGAATATCGGCCTCTGTCAGCTTAGGTCCGGGGGGATGAAAGAGGGGCAGGAATCTCTACAGCGGGCCTTGGAGCTCTATGAGGACCTAGGCGAGATCTATGATGTGGCCATGACCCACCACGACCTGGGACTGAGCCACGAGTTGGCAGGTGATCTAGTAGAGGCAGCCAACCACTACCAAGCAGCGTTGAAGGGCTGGGAACAGTTCAACAATCCGGGGCCGTGGGCACATACCCTGAACAGCCTGGGCGTCGTCCATTACCTCCGAGGGGACTACGATGAGGCCTCACGGGTCTTGAATAGAGCACTATCCAAGGTCGAGCAATCTGGGTCTTTACGCGTGGAGGCCGCTATCTGGGCGAGCCTGGGCGATTTGTATCGTGACCTAACAGTTTACGAACAGGCTCGGCAGGCGTACACGAAAGGGCTGGAGGTCGCCACCCGC
>JASFTJ010000202.1:0-5444 GCA_050053615.1 Anaerolineae bacterium
CCATGCCTTTCAGGAAGGCATTGCCTCCTATCTTCTCGGCACTGAGCGGCCCGTCCAGCTCTTGGGCGTGCAGGTTACCGCTGACGCCGCTGGCGCGCAGTTGATTCAGTACCTTTCCCTGCAAGTTGCCGCGTACGCTCTGCAGATCGGCGGTCTGTACAGACTTTACGGTCGCGTTGCCATAGACAGTTTCGTCCACTCGCAGTAACGTCGCTGCATTGACGGTCAAATTGCCGTGGACTGTGGTGATGACGGCCTGGCTGATATCGCTCAGGCGCAAGTTCCCTCGCACCTGCTCAACCTTGAGATCTGCCATCCCGTTGATTCGCATATTGGCCATAGCATGTTGAACTGCAAGCGGAAGCGATGCAGGCACGTGGAGGTGTAGTTTGCTCGGTGTGAGCGCCGAGAGAGCGACTTCGACCTCGGTCTGCTCGATGCTCACATCTCTTTCCGTGCCGGTTTCCAACTCGATGAGCACATCTGGCTCGTCCCAGCCGGTCACAGTCACATCGCCTGCCATTTGGGTCAATGTCAGGCGGGTTGCGTCTCCAGTTTGAACTCTTGTCTTGTACATCATTTTCTCCTATTAGCTCTTTAGTAGATCCACGGCTTGCTCCGGCGAGAGTTCGCCGGTGGCTAGCTGTTCTAGAATTGCCTTCCGTTCCTCGGCAGAGATGGGGGTTGGCTCTTCCCGCACCTCGTAGCCTAAGGCTCGGATCGCCTCGGTCAACCGCGTTCGAGCTGTAGGGTACGAGATCCCCAGCTCATCCTGCAAGTGCGTCAACTTGCCTTCGCACCGGATGAACGTCTCGATGAAAGCCAGTTGCTCGGGCGACAGCTGGTAAAAGCGACCCAGGCTAAACTGACCCTCCAATGCTGAATCACACCGCCGGCAGTGGAGACGAGTGACGTACAACCGATCTTCACAAACCGGACACTTGCCGACTACAGGATACATTCACTTACCTCCTTCGATTGGTCGCGGCCACTTGAGCAGCGGCCGGATGGGCATCATCCGCAGCCTCATCATCAGAGTCAGAAATCTTGATTCCAGTCTTTTCAATTTTAACATACACCTTGAATTTTGTCAAGAGACACTTAGGATTTTTGAATTAAATTTTAGAGATTATGAAAGTAGACTTGAAATATTGAAATAACTGGGGAATGCAATAGGCAACTGTCCCTATCCCAAACAAGGCGTGGGGGGAACAGCGCGTGCCAAAGTGCGACTGAGTTTGACCATTTCTGGGGCTTGTGTTAGAATACGGTGGCTCAAACGCTCGGGGGTCGTCTAACGGCAGGACAAGGGACTTTGGATCCCTTTATCGAGGTTCAAATCCTCGCCCCCGAGTTTGCTGGGCCCTTAGCTCAGTGGCAGAGCGGCCGGCTCATAACCGGTTGGTCGCAGGTTCGAATCCTGCAGGGCCCACTCGACATGAGCGGATGGCCTGACCTTGTACAGACACACGGGAGGCAGGTCGGTTAATGAACCAGGTTCTGGTCTTGAATGCAACCTACGAACCGTTGAACGTTGTCTCGGTGCGCCGCGCCATCGTGCTGCTCATAAAAGAAAAGGCGGAGGTGGTCGAAGCGGCGGAGGCATACTTGCGTTCTGAGCGGGTGGCTTTGCCGGTCCCCGTTGTTATCCGATTGGTCTACTATGTTCGGATTCCCCGCCGTTTTTCGTTGCCCCTCTCTCGGCGTGCGGTATTGGCCCGCGATCATTATGCCTGCCAGTACTGTGGTGTCCAGCCAGGTAAGGCCAGACTGACCCTTGATCATGTGCTGCCCCGCTCGCGCGGCGGCAAGACTGTCTGGGAGAATGTCGTTGCGGCCTGTGGTCCCTGCAATCGGCGGAAAGGTGACCGCACACCCGAAGAGGCCGGGATGCAACTTGATCATCGTCCTGCCCGCCCTCGCTATCTGGCCATTACCCTCTTGACAAGCGCCAGCGCCCCTGATGTGTGGGACAAATACATGTACCATTGAACAAGCATCTTGTACGCCAAGTCGGATCCGCATGCTCGGATCCGACTTTTTCTGGTGAGGCATGGTTGAACCTTGGCGGCGCTTCAACCATGGGGCCAGGCTGCGATGCAAAGTTCCAGCAACAAGCCTTGTATTCTCGTCGAACCTGTGGTATGCTAGGTTGTGAGAGATTGTGGGATCCGTTCGACTAGTGAGTAGGGAGGGGTGATGTTCAGAGACAGAATGACTCGTGAGTATCAGTCTCTTTCGCCGAGCTTTAAAAAGATTGCGGATTTCATTTTGACATCCCACCAGCGTGCAGCCTTTATGAGCGGCTCGCAGATGGGCCGCCATCTTGACGTCGATGTCGCTACTGTTACCCGCTTTGCTCAGCATATTGGCTACGATGGATACGTCGAGCTGATTCGGGAGATCCGAGAGACGACCTTGCAGGAGATGCGCGAGGTTCGTGCTACTGTGACGGATCGACTGGAAGCGGCAGAAGGTCGCTTTGACCGGACGCTTTGGCGGGATTGGGCGAACTTGGAAAAGACCATTCAGAACGTGCGCCTGGAGGATGCCGAGGAGGCCATTGAGGCGCTGCAGTCTGCGCGAAGAGTGTACATCGTTTCAGAGGGGGTAGGAGCCGGCCTTGCTCAAGTGGTAGCGAGCTATTTAAGCATGAGCAAGGCCGAGGTGGTCGTTCTCAAGGAAGGGGTGTTTGACATGGCTTTGGCGCTCAAGGGAATGGGCCCGGAGGATGTAGTCGTCGGCGTGGGGTTCACGAACTATGCTCACGCTGCGACCCGCACTCTGGAATTCGCCCGCAAGGTTGGCGCCAAGACCATCGGCGTAATGTCCCAGCCGGATTGTCCGATCAGCACACAAGCCGATCTGTTGTTCTCGTGCTCGGCCACGGAGGAGGGCTATCTAGCTTCGCCTACCGGCGTGAGCGCCATCCTATTTGCCCTGGTGTACAGTGCCTTGATGGGAGATCGTGACAAGTATCGTCGAGACCTGTTGCACTTCCAAGAGACCTATGCCGACCTTTCGAGGGGGGGCAGGGACAAAGATGATATGGAGAACCTCGTCGGGCGTTTTCTAGAGCAATCAGAATAGCCCAAGCCCCTTCTCGTTCTGCTTGTCAGGCCCTGGACGCAGTCGTGATCTGGGGTCTTGACATTATGGCGACCAGGTGCAGAATTCGTCGCTTCCCGGGTCGCGGGTGATGTTGGTCCACTGGCCGGTGGCAAGGTTCAGGATGAAAACGTCCTTGTTACCGGAGCGGTCGCTGTAGAGGACCAAGCGTTTGCCATCGGGGGACCAGTCTGCTAGCCCCTCGACGCTCTTGGGCGCATGGGTGACATTCGTTTGCTTCGAGCCATCAGCATGCATCACATAGATTTCCTGGTTGCCGTCACGCTGGGTGTTAAAGGCGATCCGGGCAGGGCCTGTGCCACTGGGTGACCACATGGCATAGCGGTCTCTGCCGGGCGTGTTCGTTAGGTTCACCGGGTTTGAACCATCGGCGTTCATGAGCCACACGTCGTAGTCGCCACTCCGTTTAGAGGTGAACGCAATCTTTGTTCCGTCGGGCGACCAGGCAGGATACTGATCTCTGGCCGGATGGTTGGTCAAGTTGGTTAGCCCAGAGCCGTCCAGGTTGACGACCCAGATCTCCCAGTTCCCACTTCGATCGCTCTCAAAGGCGATCTGTTTTCCATCGGGCGACCACGTCGGCCAGCCGTCACTGGTCTTTTTGTCAGTAAGCCGGATCGCTTCGCCAGTGCGCGTGCCCGTAGAGGGATCAAAATCCATGATATAAATGCTGCTCGGCCCCAGGCCCCACTTCCCGGCCACAGTGTCCCGCAAGGAGACAAAGGCGATGCGTCGGCCATCCGGCGACCAAACCGGAGCCACGTCATCGGCCCAAGAGTTGCTGAGATTCGTCAGACGGGAACCGCTGGGCGTCATGACAAAGATCTCGTAATCGCTGCGATTCGCCCGCTTGGTTTCGAAAGCGATCCACTGCGGTCGTGGGGTGGGCGTTGGTGGTACGGGACTGGCGGTGGGCGGTTCCGGGCTGGGGTTCGGGGAGGCGGCTGTTTCCTGGGTCGGTTCGGAGGCCTCAACGGTGGTGGGGGTCGGGCGTGCGGTGCTGGATGGCTGGGTAGGGGTGGGCTTGGGCGGTGTAGATGTCGGGGGTGGGGTCAGCGTCGCGGTGGGCAGAGCCGGCGTAAAGGTCGCTCGCAAGGTGGGCGCCGCCGTGGGACTTGGGGAGGGGCTGTGTATCAGTCGTGCAACCCCTGGGACGTTCCTCACGAGGATCAGAAATCCTATGGCTGCAGTAGCCAGACAAATCAGTGCGATCAGCGTTACGATAATGATCCAGTATCTTTGCGTCATAGCGATTCGATTCCTTTCAAATATTAATTGTATCACGATCTGGCGTGTAAGGCAACATGCGTACCGGCCGCCAGTGGCTCCGGACGATTCCATATCCTCAACAGCCGGACTTTGGTTTGGTGTTGGAAGGCGGATCTGTTATAATTGGGGGTAACAAGATGACGAGGATAGACGTGTGAGCGACTGTCATTGCCAAAGACGCAAGCTGGCCGCCGTCTGTGGTCGCTATTGTGGCGCGTGTGACGCGTACCAGAATGGCTCCTGTCGTGGTTGCGGCTATCAGCTCGGACAGACGCGCCGGGGCGAATGCCCTGTCTTCCAGTGTTGCATCGTGGAGCGAGGCTTGGAACATTGTGGTCTTTGTACCGATTTTCCCTGTCAAGTGTTTCTTAGCCAAGCTGCGCCGCTGGATGTGGCTCGCTACTACAAAGGTCTCCGCCACCGCGTAGATATCGGAACCGTCGCCTGGCTAGACGAGCAGGAGAAGCGAAGCGGTTCAGGGGGGGAGCTTTGAATCTGTAAGGGAGCGTATTCTGCGCGTGGGCGTCTGATATCCCGCAGCACAGCGGATTCTTCGCTGTAGGTGGTTTTGCTCGTTTTTTTGCCTTGTAGTATAATGATCTTGTGCCCGATGAATCGGGCATAGCCTTCGTACCCCACATAGACGAGGAGATGTGCGTATGGAAGTCCTTTTGGTAAAAGATGTAGAATCTTTGGGAAAAGCTGGTGATATTCAAGATGTGGCCAACGGCTACGCTCGGAACTTTCTCTTCCCCCGAGGATTGGCGGTCGCCGCGACGCCAGGAGCGATCAGACAAGCCAAAGAGCGGCGAAAGGCCGAAGCTCGCCAGGATGCCAGAATCTTGCGCGAGGCCCAGGACGTGGCCGAGCGGCTGGATGGCCTGGTCGTTACATTCCAGGCCCTCGCTGGTGAAACAGACCGACTGTATGGCTCTATTACCAATGCGGATATTGCCGAAGCACTGGAAAAAGAGAGTGGCCTAGAGGTCGATAGGCGCAAGATCAGCATGGAGGAGCCGCTCAAGGAGCTGGGCACCCACGCCGTC
>JASFTJ010000203.1:0-5429 GCA_050053615.1 Anaerolineae bacterium
GAGGGTGCCGCGCCCGGCCAGGCTGGCCGGCAGGCCCAGCGCTAGGGCCACTGGAACCGCTCCCCGCAGGCCGCCCCACAGGATCACGTGCCGCCAGCGCCAGGGAAGGTTGCCCCGCCGCCAGTGGACCAGCGCCCCTAGGCCATAGACGATGGCTGCCCGCGTGACCATCAGCACGGCGAACACCAGACCGATGGACAGCAGGTCACCCACCAGTTGGTCGGGTCGCAGCTCAAAGCCGATGAGCAGAAAGACGACCGAGTTGACCAGGAAGGCGACAATCTCCCAGAACAGGGTGACCCGCTCGCGCGAAGCGGTGGGCGCCGAGCGCAAGCCCTGGTTGCCCACCGCCAGCCCGGCCACGGCCACGGCGAGCACACCTGACAGGTGCAGATGCTCGGCCAGCAGGTAGGTGCCGTAGACCAGGACCAGGGTCAGCATTACCTGGATCAGATGGTCCTCCAGACGCTCCAGCAGGCGGGCGGTCAGCATCCCCAGCCCCAGGCCCAGCGCCACGCCTCCGGCGACCACCAGGCCGAAATTGCCCAGCCCCTGCACCGGATCAAGGGACGCGCCGCCCAGGGCCTTGAGCAGGACCACGTAGAGCACCACGGCGATGCCGTCGTTGAACAGCGACTCGCTCTCCACGAGGGTCGACAGGTCGCGGTCCACGCGGGCGGCGCGAAAGGTGGCCAGGACGCTGACCGGGTCGGTGGGGGCGATGATGGCCCCCAGCAGCAGGCCGGTCAGCCAGTCGAAACCCAGCAGCCAGTGGGCCGCCGCGCCGACGGCAGCGGCCGTCAGCAGCGTGCCGCCCAAGGCCAGACCCAGGACCGGGCCGGCCCGCCGGCGCAGCACCCTGGAGCGGATGTGGAGCGCCCCCTCAAAGAGCAGCGGCGGCAGGAACAGGGTCAGCACCAGCTCCTTGCTGAGGTGCACCGGCTCGATGAACTGCAACAGACCCAGGATCAGGCCCCAGATGACCAGGGCGATGGTGTAGGGCCGTCTGGTGTATTTCGTGACTAGGGCCACCCCCAGCGCCACCAGCAGCAGTTGAATTGCCATTTCTATGTTCAGCGGCATGCTCTTTCCTCCTCCCCTGTGCCTACGCGCCCCGCGCCGCGCCGACCACGGCCACAAAGAAGAAAAAGGTCGCCAGCCGCTGGCCCAGGGCCGTCAGGTAGGTAAAGGCCGCTGCTCGCAGCACCCGCTGCACGGCCCTGCCCTCCTCCGGCGAGGCCAGCCCCGCCCCTTCGAGCATTTTCAGGGCGCGGTTGCTAGCGTCCCGCTCCACGGGCAGCGTCACCAGGGTAAAGACGACCAGGCCAGCCATGATGAGGCCGCTGAGACCCATCAGCAGGGGAATGCCGAACAGCATGCCGCCCACAAATGCCAGCGAGCTCCACTGCGCCACCTGGCTGACCACCTTGGACATGCGCGTGCGCAGCCGCATAAAGCGATAGCCCTCGGCGTCCTGCACTGCGTGGCCGACCTCGTGACCGACAATGCTCAGCGCTGTCACCGAGCGACCGTTGGCCACGCCGTCGGTCAGGCGCAGCGTTTTGGCCTGGGGGTCGTAATGGTCGGTCAGGTGTCCCGCTGCCCGCTCGACGGTCACGCCGTCAAGCCCGTGCCGAGAGAGCAGATCGCGGGCCACCTCCAGACCGGTCGCGCCCCGTCCGTTTTCCCGTTCACCGTGTTCCTCGTATACCTTGCGCACCCGCGCCTGGGCAAACCAGGTCAGCAGCGCGGGCACGATCAAAAGCAGATACCGCAGATTCATCGTCCCTTTACCTCCTCAACCAACTGAGCCACCGTCTCTACAAATCCAACAGGATCTCGATCTTACTCGCTTTCCCCCTCCCTTGGTGGAGGGGCCGGGGGAGGGGGAAATGAACTCCTCGGGCACATCTTCCCCGTCTCCCCCGGGGGAGAGACGGCGTGGCCCGCAGCCTACGAAAGGGCAGGAGCCAGCTCGCGCATCCAGTCCGCCGCCCGCTCGGGCTCGTGGCCGTTGTCCCCGTCGTGGATCGTCTCGGCCAGGATGGTGGCCACCTCGTCGCCGTCCACCGTTTCCTGCTCGCACAGGCGGGCGGCCAGTTGCGCCAGCGCTGCCCCGTGGCGATCCAGGAGGTCCCAGGCGCGGCTCACTGCTTCCTCGACGATGCGCTGCGTCTCGGCGTCCACCCGGGCTGAGGTCTGGGGGCTGACGCGGGCGTCGAGCCCCTGCACGCCGCCCAGGTAGGCGGCTTGCGGGTCGGCGGCCAGGCGTACCGGCCCCAGCGAGGGGCTCATGCCGTACTCGGTGGCCATGCGCCGCGCCAGGTCGGTCGCCCGGCTCAGGTCGTCGGCGGCGCCGGTCGAGACCTCGCCAAAGGTCAGCGCCTCGGCCACGCGCCCGCCCAGCAGCACCGCCAGCCGCGCTTCCAGCTCGCTCTCGGCCAGCAGGTAGCGGTCCTCGGTGGGCCGCTGCCAGGTGTAGCCCAGGGCCCGGCCACGGGGCACGATGGTCACCTTGTGCACCGGGTCGGTGCCGGGGATCAGGCTGGCCACCAGGGCGTGGCCTGCCTCGTGCACGGCGACGACCTCCTTTTCGCGCGGGTTCATGGCCCGCGTGCGCCGCTCCGAGCCGGCCACTACCCGCTCGATGGCTTCGTCAAAGTCAGCCATCTCGACCGCGTCTTTGCCCCGCCGGGCGGCCAGCAGCGCCGCCTCGTTGACCACGTTCGCCAGGTCGGCGCCCGAAAAGCCGGGCGTGATGCGGGCCACCGTCGCCAGGTCTACCCCGGCAGCCAAGATCACTTGTCCGGCGTGGATGCGCAGGATCTCCTCGCGGCCCACCAGGTCGGGCAGGTCGACGCTGATCTGCCGGTCAAAGCGCCCGGGCCGCAGCAGCGCCGGGTCGAGGATCTCGGGCCGGTTGGTGGCGGCCATGACGATGACGCCCCGCTTCGACTCGAACCCGTCCATCTCGGCCAGGAGTTGGTTGAGCGTCTGCTCGCGCTCCTCGTGGCTGCCCATGGCGCCGGCGCCCGCCCGCCGCCCGCCGATAGCGTCGATCTCGTCGATAAAGATGATGCTTGGCGCCTCCTTCTTGGCCTGCTCGAACAGGTCGCGCACGCGAGAGGCCCCCACGCCGACAAACATCTCGACAAACTCGGAGCCGCTGAGCGAGTAGAAGGGCACGTCCGCCTCGCCGGCGGTGGCCCGGGCCAGCAGTGTCTTACCCGTGCCGGGCGGGCCGGCCAGCAGCACGCCCTTGGGCATCTTGCCGCCCAGACGCTGGAAGCGGTCCGGGTTCTTGAGGAACTCGGTCACCTCGCGCAGCTCGACGACGGCTTCCCCTGCCCCGCCCACGTCCTGGAAGGTCACGCCGGTCTGTTCGCCCTTGACGACGCGCGCTTTGCTCTTGCCAAAGGAAAACAGGCCGCCGCCGATGCCCGAGCCGCCCCGCATGCGCTTCATCATCCAGTAGTAAAAGCCGAACATCAGCGCTAGGGGCAGGATCCAGCCGAGAATCGTCCCCAGCAGCCCGCCGTCGCTGGTTGCCTGGCCGGTAATCTCGACGCCCTGGGCCTCCAGCTCTTCGAGGAGCTTGGGGTCGTCGACGCGCACGGTGTAGAAGGCCTGGTCCTCGCCCTTTATCCCACTAATCTCTTCCTCGGCGACGTGGACGCTGGCTACCTCCCCGGCGCGCAGAGCTGTCTTGAATTCGCTATAGGGGATCTCGGCCTTGCGCCGGGCTAGCGGCCCGACGACGAACTGCTGGAGCAGCATCATGATGAGAAACGCCGCGATCACATAGCCGATCGAAAACTTGATCCGTTTGTCCATTCTTTCCTACCTTTCCGTTTCAATTGACATTTCCAGTCCCACGACTTCGAAGGGGCGCCGGATCGCCTGCCTGCGGCAGATCATCTCGCACAGTCCCGAGTAGTCACACGCCTCCGGCCAGGCGACGACAGCCACACTGCCGTTCAGCTCCAGCGCGCCGCCGGGGCACACGCGCACGCAGAGGCCACAGCCATCGCAGCGATCCAAGTCGATCTTGGGGACAGGTCGTGTGTTCCGTCCTTCGTTCTTTCCCGTCATGTACATTTCTCCCTCAACAGAAAATCGCCCCGGTGTTTACCAATCAGCTTCTGCTGTCAGCATACCACTTGGGCGACGGTTTGTCTTTGACTTTTGTCGAATTGCCATCACAAAAAGAACCGTGGGCGCCCGGCCCACGGTTCTCTGCCTGGCGATCAAGAGGTGGCAGTAGAGCAAAACTCGCTAGGCACTTATTTGCTCAGCACGGACCACAGTCCGTGCTCGATGCAAAACAGGTCGATTCACTTGGTTTGAGCATTCCTGGCATGGCCGGATTGTGGTCCGGCGAGAGCGAGACAGCGAGTCTTGCGGTAAGAGATGTTTTCTACATTTCGAGCATGGCCCTTGCTTCCAGCGCCTCGTGGTCGAGGACCTGGATCTGGTGCCGCTCCACGCCGATGAGGCCCTCGTCGGCCAGCTTGCGCAGGGCGCGGTTGAGCACGTCGGGTACGGTGCCGACACGGGCTGCCATCTCGGCCTGGGTGGCCCAGCGGTGGCGCCGGGCGACCCCTTCGCCCGCCTGCTCCAACAGCAGCCGCGCCAGCCGCGACTCGACGGTGCGCAGCGACAGATCTTCGATCAGCGACATCAGGTGCAGCACGCGGTGGGCCAGGTTCTGGGTGACGGCGCGTGCCAGCCGCCGGTCGGCTTCCAGCAGGCGGACCAGCGCATCGCGGCGGATGAGCCACACGGTCGAGGGCTCCAGAGCGATGACGGTCACCTGGTTGGGCGCGTCGGCCAGGACACCGACCTCGTTAAAGGTCTCGCCCGGCCCGACAAAGCGCACGACCTGCTCGCGGCCGGCGGGCGACATCTTGACCGACTTGAGCCAGCCCTCCTGGACGACGTACAGCCCGGCACAGGGCTCGCCTTCCAAAAAGACGACCTGGTCGGCTTGGTAGTTTCGGCCAATGGCCGAGCGGGCGATGGCTTGCAGTGTGCCAGGTTCCAGCCCGTCAAAGTATGGAATGGCTGAGAGCACGTGGCTTACGTCGGACGTCAAGTTCTCTCTTTTCGCAGTCATGTTTCTACGCAGGCCATAGTCGAGTCCGCCGAAAAAAGGGCGAATTGAACCACAGAGACACGGAGAGCACAGAGAATTTCAGGTTAAATCTTCTCAAAACTCAGTGTTCTCCGTGCCTCCGTGGTGAGTTGATCTGAGCATCCGAACCTTGTTTCAGGAGAGTCGTAGTTGTCCCTGATCGGCAGGGAGATCCTGCGCCTATGAGCCTTGCAGCCTTTCCTGCAGCTCTGCAGCCAGCTGTTCGAAGCGGTGGTGCACGTCCCTGCCAATCTCTTCTTCGACCGCTTCAAAGTGCTCGTGTAGGGTTGCCTGG
>JASFTJ010000204.1:0-5423 GCA_050053615.1 Anaerolineae bacterium
GACGGCGCCCCCGGCGCACGGCCCCAGGATCACAGAAATCTGGGGAATGACGCCAGAGGCGATCGTGTTGCGGAAAAAGATTTCGCCATAGGCAGCCAGCGCATCCACGCCCTCCTGGATGCGTGCCCCTCCCGAATCGTTCAGGCCGATCAGGGGCGCGCCGTTGGCTAGCGCCAGGTCCATCACCTTGCAGACCTTCCGGCCGTGGGCTGCCCCCACCGATCCCCCCAACACGGTGAAATCTTGGGCAAAGACATAGGCTGCCCGACCGGCGATGTGTCCCCAGCCGGTGACCACGCTGTCGCCTAGATAGTCATCCTCACCTTCCCGGACAAATGCGTCGATCTCTTGAAAGGTGCCTGGGTCGAGCAAGATCTCTAGCCGTTCGCGGGCGGTGTACTTGCCCTTGCGGTGCTGCCGCTCGATGCGCTTGGGTCCGCCGCCCAGCCTGGCCTGCGCCTCCATTTCTCGCAGCCGCTTAACAGATTCATTTGTCACTCTTTGTTCCTCGCTCCTCGCTGCTCACTCCCCGTTTCCGGTTCCCGTCCCGATCGTACAGAATCTGGAAGAGTCGGGCGTCCAGCCACCGCCACAGCCGCCGACCGTAGGAGCGCAGGCGTGCCCAGCGGTAGCGCAGCATGCGCCAAAGCGTCATCCACCACGGGGGCGCTGGCGCGGGCAGCGGTAGACTCCAGCGGATGGCCGCGGCCGCCCAGGTCAGGCCTGCGCCGAATCCGGCGCAGACGATCACATCGTCGCGGCTGACCAACCCCTGCTCGATAACCTCACACAGGGCAATGGGGATCGACGCCGATGACGTGTTGCCATAATGTGCCACATTGGAAAACATTCGCTCTTCCGGTACGCCCAGGCGACGTGCAGCTGTCTGCAGGATGCGGTTGTTGGCCTGATGGGGCACGAACAGAGCTACGTCCTCGACCGTCAGGTCTGCTCGCTCGAGCACTTGGCGGGATGCGTCGGCCATGACGCGCGTGGCGAAGCGGAAGACTTGTCGTCCTCGCATCTGGAGGAAGTGTTGCCGCTTTGCCACTGTCTCGGGGGTGGCCGGATGGGCGCTTCCGCCCGCCGGCAGGATCAACAGATCGCCTCCTGACCCGTCAGCGCCTAGTACCGAGGAAAGCACTCCACCAGGCACGTTGTTGGCCTGGAGTACCACCGCCCCGGCTCCATCACCAAAGAGCACGCATGTGCTTCGGTCGGTCCAGTCGGTGATGCGCGACAGCGTTTCCGCGCCAACAACCAGCGCGTGCTCGTAGGTCCCCGCCGCCAGCAGATCGGCAGCCAGGCTCAATCCGTATACAAAGCCAGAGCAGCCTGCCGACAGATCGAAAGCAGCGGCATCTTTCGAACCCAGGGCATCCTGCAGCAGGCAGGCAGTGGCGGGGAAGGCATGGTCAGGGGTCACCGTGGCCACGATAATCAGATCCAGGCGGGCCGGGTCCAGATCCGCGACTTCCAGGGCATCTTGAGCAGCCTGCAAGCTCAGGGTGAACGTCGTCTCACCGTCGCCAGCGATGCGCCGCTCGATGATACCGGTCCGCTGGCGGATCCATTCCTCCGAAGTATCCACCATCTCTGTCAACTCGCCGTTGGTGAGTATGTGCTGAGGCACTGCCATGCCCCAGCCGATGACATGGGCTTGGAGGTGATCATTGTTTTTGCGGTTAGCCAAAGTCTCTTAGCCCTCCCATCGCCGGAAGATCAAGGTGGCATTGTGCCCGCCGAATCCAAACGAGTTGGACAGAGCTACGAGCAGATGTTTGCCATCCCGCGCTTTGTTGGGCACATAGTCCAGATCGCACGCTGGATCGGGGGTTTCGCAATTGATGGTTGGATGGATCATGCCAGTCTCCAGCGTCTTGACGCAGGCGATGGCCTCCACCGCTCCGGCAGCACCCATCAGGTGGCCGATCATGGATTTGGTAGAGCTGATCGGGACCCGATGTGCATACTCTCCAAAGACTCTATGGATAGCCCGCGTCTCCATCGGATCATTGAGGGGAGTGCTCGTGCCATGGGCGTTGATATAGTCAATCTCTTCTGGCTGGAGCCTGGCATCGCGCAGGGCGGCCTCCATCGAGCGGGCCGCTCCCACGCCACCCTCGTCCGGCGCGGTGATATGAAAGGCATCGGAGCTGGCCCCGTAACCGACTACCTCTCCATAGATGCGCGCCCCGCGGTTCTGGGCATGCTCCAGGCTCTCCAGGATCAGCACGCCAGCACCTTCGCCCATGACAAAGCCATCACGTTCCGCATCAAATGGGCGGCTGGCTCGCTCCGGCTCGTCGTTTCGATGCGATACGGCCCGCATATTGCTCATGGCGGCCAGCGCCAGGGGATGCATCACCGACTCGCCCCCGCCACAGATCATCACCTTGGCTCTTCCTCGACGGATGTACTCGGTTGCTTCACCAATGGCGTTCGTGCCGGTCGCGCACGCCGAGGCCAGCGACAGCGCTGGGCCGTGCAGGTCGTACTTGATGGCAATCTGTCCTGCACCGGCATTGGGCATCATCATGGGTACCATCAGGGCGCTCACGCGCCGGGGACCTCGCTCCTGCATCACCTCGGCATTTTCCAGCAGCGTCGTGATCCCACCGATGCCTGTGCCGACAATGATACCAACGTGACCGTTACGGCTGTCCTGCTCGAAGGTAAGTTCTGCATCGCCAATAGCCTCGTCGGCGGCGACCAAGACCAACTGAGTGAAGCGATCTGTTCTTCGGGATTGCTTGCTTCCGAGAAGGGCGATCGGGTCGAA
Source organism: Anaerolineae bacterium (assembly GCA_050053615.1). Lineage (GTDB taxonomy): Bacteria > Chloroflexota > Anaerolineae > JAAYZQ01 > JAAYZQ01 > JASFTJ01. The sequence goes on from JASFTJ010000204.1 coordinate 2,783, forward strand.
ATCTTTGACCTCGGCGGCGATGCGGACCGGCTGGTCAGAGGCATCGTAGGCTGTAATTGGTCCGACACCAGATCGCCCGGCCAGCAGCCCTTCCCAGAACGTGTTCACGTCGTTGCCCAGGGGGGTGACAGTTCCGATTCCCGTAATCACGACTCGCTTGCGCATGGTACTCCTTTCGAGTTGCATGGTACTCAGTTCATGTGTACACTAGCTTGGATTTCGGTTCATATAACACCAGCAGTGGCAAAAAGATGCGCAAGAGCCTGGCAGCTCGAGGTGGTCTTTGCGCTGGCATCCTTGGGGGATACCGGGATTCTTGGAGCCGTCGTTCTTTGCCGGAGCGTCGAGGGGCAAGCGTAACTTCCCGTCGTACATCGTGTTGTATTGGAAGGCAACCGCCAAGGAGGAACTATGATCAGAACGCCGTTGTGTGACATGTTGGGACTCGAACATCCCATCTTCCAGGGCGGGATGGCTTGGGCGGCGACAGCTGAGTTGGCTGCTGCCGTCTCCAACGCAGGGGGGCTGGGTATCGTCGGCGCCGGCGACTTGTCAGCGGGAGAGGTGCGGCGCGAGGTGCGCCGTGTCCGCGAGTTGACCGATCGTCCCTTTGGGGCCAATGTGCCCCTTTTTGTCGCCGGGGTTGAGGATCGCCTCCAGGTGTTCATAGATGAGGGAGTCTCGGTAGTGACTGTTGGCGGCGGTAACGCTGGACCGTACCTGGGGCCGCTGCAGCGGGCGGGGATCCGCGTCATTCCCGTCGTCGCCTCGGTAGCGCTGGCCCGGCGGGTGGCCCGCCAGGGCGTGGACGCCCTCATCGCTGAGGGGATGGAATCGGGCGGGCACATCGGCGACGTAGCAACGCTGCCCCTGGTGCCACAAGTGGTGGATGCGGTGGATATCCCCGTGATTGCTGCGGGGGGCATCGCCGACGGACGGGGATTGGCGGCTGCCCTGGCCCTGGGTGCGGTGGGCATCCAGATGGGTACCCGCTTCATCTGCACCACCGAATGCCGGGCCCATGAGAATTACAAAGCCAAGATTACCAAAGCCCACGATCGGGCGACCCTCGTCACCGGCGGTGCCTTTGGCCATCCAGTGCGATCGATCCGTGGACCGTTCGTCCGCTACTTGGAGGAGTTGGAGCGCGACGGTTGCTCGGAGGAAGAGTTTGTGACGTATGGCGCTGGCACGCTGCGACGGGCCATCGTCGACGGGGACGTGGAGCGCGGCTCGGTTATGGCCGGGCAGTCGGCGGGGCTAACAAACGACGTAGTCTCGGCCCGCGAGCTGATCGAGCGCATCGTCGCCGAGGCGGAGGAGACTCTCCGCCGCAACGCACAATTGATCTCGTAGGGCAAGATTGAATCTTGCCCAACAACAGCGTCGATTTCGTAGGGCAAGATTCAATCTTGCTCCACAGGAGGAATGTATGCCTTACAACAGCGTGGTGTTGGTCAAGCAAGTGCCGGACACAGCCAACATCACCGGCAAAGCAATGAAGGATGATGGCACGGTCAATCGCGGTGCGCTGCCGGCCATTTTCAACCCGGAGGACCTCAACGCCTTGGAGATGGCCTTGCAGGTGCGAGACTGGCACGGCGGCCACGTCACCGTGCTGACGATGGGGCCGCCCCGCGCTGCCGATGTGCTGCGCGAGGCGCTCTTTCGCGGCGCAGACCGCGTCATCTTGCTCACCGACCGCAAGACGGCGGGCTCGGATACGCTGGCCACTTCCTACGCTCTCAAGTGCGCCGTGGAAAAGATCGGCGAGTATGATCTGGTCTTTTGCGGACGGCAGGCCATTGACGGCGACACGGCCCAGGTCGGCCCACAAGTGGCCGAGAAGCTGGGCCTGCCCCAGATTACCTATGCCGAGTCGATCGAATCGCTGCAAGATGGCCAGATCGTCGTCGTCCGAGCGCTGCCTTTGGGCGCGGAGACGGTGCAATGTTCCTTGCCTTGTTTGCTGACCGTGGTCGGTTCGGCCAACACACCCCGACCGCCTTCTGCCCGGCGGATGATGGCCCACAAGATGGCGGCTACCCCGTTCGACTATCCTGCTCTCCTGGAAAAATGGTCCGAGTTTGAGACGGAAGAGTCGCTGGCGTGCTACCTGGCTGAACGGGGCCTAGAAATCACGGTCTGGAGCGCAGCCGATGTTGGGGCGGACCTTGACCGCGTGGGCCTGTCTGGCTCGCCGACCAAGGTGCTCAATGTGGATTTCGTCGTGCTAGAATCAAAGCAGAGCAAGGCCTTTGACGCCGACCCACGGGGCGTGACTGCTCTGATGCGGGAGCTGGTGCAGGAGTACGTGCTTTAACACAACCTTCCCCCTCACCCTGGTCGTGTCAGCACGGTGCCTCCCCTGGGAGAGAGGGAGCAACGGTCGGGGGAGGGGGAAACTGAGATGAGAGAAATAACTATGACACAGAATCGAGATGTTTGGGTTTTCATCGAACAAGAGGAGGGCGAGATTGCGCCCGTGAGCCTGGAACTGTTGGGCAAGGCCCGGGAATTGGCCGATAGACTCAGCAGCCGCGTCTGCGCCCTGCTATTCGGTCATCAGGTTACTGACCGGTCGGAGCAGATTATCCACCACGGCGCGGATCACGTGCTGCTGGCCGAGCACCCCAAACTG
>JASFTJ010000205.1:0-5418 GCA_050053615.1 Anaerolineae bacterium
CACAGCACCCATTGGCTCGGCCCTTCATCGTGGGGAAGGACTCTCTGGCAAGGTCTGGAACACCGGCGATCCGCTCATCGTGAACGATTACCGACACTGGGAGGGACGATCACCTATCTACGATGGATATCCTTGGACCGCCGTCGTCGGCGTGCCGGTCTGCTGGGGCGACGAGTTCCTGGGCGTGCTCGATGTTTTGAAGAACGCTCCGGACAGCTTTTCCACCGCCGATGCCGAACTGCTGAGCCTCTTTGCCAATCAGGCAGCCATCGCCATCAAGAACGCCCGGCTGTTCCGGGCCGAACGCGAGCAGCGTGAGTTGGCAGAAGCTCTGCGCCAGGCAACGGCTGCGGTCAGCAGCACACTAGATCTAGACGAGGTGCTGGACCGGATTCTGGACCAGATGGACCGGGTGATCCCCGGCGATGCGTCCAATGTGATGCTTATTGAAGGGGAGCGAGCCCGCTTCGTTCGCTGGCGCGGCTACGAAAAGTTTAACGGCGGGGATCACCTCAGATCCGTCGCCCCCCATATCGCCGACATACCTTTCCTGCAGCAGATGCAAGAGACAGGCGAGCCGGTGATCATCCCCGCGACCCACACAAACGATCGCTGGAAACGCGCATCAGGGTGGGTTCGTTCCTACGCCGGCGCGCCGATTCGAGTGCGCGATGAGATCATTGGCTTCTTGAGCGTGAATAGTGCCACTCCAGGCTTTTTCAGCCAAACTCACACTGACCACCTCCGAGCCTTTGCCGACCAGGCCAGCCTAGCTGTCGAAAACGCGCGAATGTACCATGAGGTTCGTCAACGAAATCGTGAACTGGCATTGCTAAACCGGATCACCGCTGCGTCGGCCGCCAGTCGCGAGATCGAGACGATCCTGGAGGTAGTCTGTCGCGAGCTGGCCCTGGCCTTCAGCGTGCCCCAATCGGCGGCGGCCCTCTTCAATGAAGAGAAAACGGAGGCGTTCATCGTAGCCGAGTACTTGGCCGAAGGTCGTCCTTCCGCGCTCGGTGAGGTCATCCCTGCGGAGGATAACCCGGCCTCCCAGTATCTGCTCAAGCACAAAACGCCGTTGGTCATCAATGATGCCCAGACGGATCCACGCCAAGCAATTATCCACAGGCTAATGCGTCGGCGTGGCACTATCTCTCTGCTGCTCCTGCCCCTAGTCATTGACGGTGAGGTGGTCGGCACTCTGGGGATAGATGCGATTGAGCACCGTCCCTTCTCTGCTAAAGAGGTGGAATTAGCGCAACGTATGGCCGAACAGGTGTCGGGCGCCCTGGCCCGCACCCGTCTGGAAGAGACACAGCGACGGCTAAGCACCGCCGTGGAACAGGCGGCGGAGAGTATCATTATCGCCGATACCGACGGTCACATCGTCTATGTGAATCCCGCCTTCAGAAGGACCACTGGCTACAGCCTAGCCGAAGTTGTGGGGCAGGATCTGCGCTGTCTGAACAACGGCGAACAGGATACCAACGCTCATCGCGAGATGTGGCGAGCCCTGCAAAGCGGACGAACGTGGCAGGGACGGATGGTCAATCGAAAGAAGGATGGCAGCTCTTGCACCATGGACTCGACCATCACTCCGGTGCGCAATCAGGTTGGGGAGATTGTCAATTACGTGGCCACGATGCGCGACGTGACTCGCGAGGTCGAACTGGAAGAGCAGTTTCGGCAAGCTCAAAAGATGGAGGCCTTGGGCCGCCTGGCAGGAGGAGTGGCGCACGATTTCAACAACCTACTCACCGTTATTCACATCAGTACCCGCTTGTTGGAGCGCGATCTGCATCCCAAAGACCCCCTATGCGAGCACGTGCAGCGGATCCGGGATGTGGGCGAACGGGCTGCCAAATTGAACAAGCAGTTGCTGAGCTTCAGCCGCCGCCAAGTCATTGAGCCCCGGGTGCTGAACCTCAATGATCTGGTCAGCGATCTGAGTCGGATGTTGCAGCGAATTATCGGCGAGGACATCGAATTGACGCTCTCTCTGGCGGAGGATCTGTGGTCTGTGAAGGTAGATTCAGCCCAAATGGACCAGGTGATCATGAATGTGGTCGTCAATGCCCGGGACGCCATGCCCGAGGGAGGGCTGTTGACCATCGAGACAGCCAACGTTGTGTTGGACAGGGCGTACACCGCCCGACACGTAGAAGCCAAAGTTGGGGAACACGTCCTTCTATCCATTGGTGACACGGGTGTGGGCATGGATAGTGAAGTGAAAGCGCACCTGTTCGAACCTTTTTTCACCACAAAGGAACGTGGCAAGGGCACTGGCCTTGGTTTGGCTACGGTGTTTGGCATCGTTAAGCAGAGCAGAGGACACATTGAAGTTGAGAGCGCTCCGGAGCAAGGGGCGACGTTCCGCATCTATCTACCCCGCGCCGAGATGGAAGAGGTTCGGACGCAGCGGCCATCTGCTTCTGCACGACTGACCCGTGGCACGGAAACCGTCTTGGTGGTCGAGGACGAGGATGCGGTCCGGGAACTGACTGTACGAATCCTCAAGAGACGCGGCTATGACGTTCTGGTTGCCACGAACGGGGCTGAGGCTCTCCGGATCAGTGAGCAGTACGACGGTTGTATCGACCTGCTGCTCACCGATGTGGTGATGCCCCAAATGAGCGGCCCGGAGCTGGTCAAGCGGCTTAACGCCCAGCGGCCTGATGTGCGAGTGATTTATATGTCGGGTTATACGAATGAGAAAATTGTGCAACACGGTGCATTGGAACCAGACGCCGCGTTCGTGGCCAAACCCCTAACCCTGGAGAGCCTGACACAGAAGGTCCGGACGGTACTAGATGGGCGAACGTGAGCAGCTCCGTTGCCAAGAGGGCATTCCCCTAATACCTGGCCCCTCCGTGCATCTTTTCTTTCGGGAGTCCAAACCCGCCGCTGCAAATCATCAACGTGTTCCTACCTGCCCGGTCTATGCGGCGCCCCTTTTTTGTCTTTCCCTGTGAAAACGGTATAATCGGCTATCAGAGATACGATATCTTTCACAGGAGAAGTGATGCTCAAACGATGGCAATTCTGGCTGGGGTTGGTCATCAGTGCCGTGTTCTTGTATCTTGCTCTGCAAGGATTAGACCTGGCAGAGGTATGGCTCCACGTCAAGACCGCCCGCTACTGGTGGCTGCTGCCCGGTGTGGCTATTTACTTTTTTGGCGTCTGGGCACGGACCTGGCGCTGGCATTACATGCTTCGCGCCCTGAAGGTGATCCCCCTCATGCAGTTGTTCCCGGTGGTATGCGTCGGCTATATGGGCAACAATATCTACCCGGCCCGCATCGGCGAGCTGCTGCGCGCCTATGTACTCAAGCGAAAGGAGGGGGTCAGCGTCAGCGCCAGCCTGGCGACCATCCTGGTGGAGCGCATCTTTGATGGGGTGGTGATGCTCATTTTCGTCTTTGTCGGACTGCCATTGGTCCCCTCCGTCCCCGACGACTGGCGCCGGTTCGTAATCTTTTTCAGCCTGCTGTTTTTCGGGGCGCTAGTGGTTTTTTTCCTTATCGCCGCCTCGCCCCGACGTTCCCAGGCGATCTATGCCTGGATCATTGACCGCTTGGTCCCCAAGCGTTTTCGGGAGCCAGCGCACCGCTTTGCCAACCGCTTTATGGAGGGACTCTACTTCCTGCGCAGTGGGCGCGACGTAGCGATGATCTTTGTCACGTCGCTCGTAGTCTGGCTGGCAGAGACAGGAAAGTACTGGTTTGTCATGCACGCGTTCGACTTTGAGGTCTCTTTTTTTGTGCTGATGCTGATGAACGGCGTGGTCAATCTATTCACCACAGTTCCATCGGCGCCTGGTTACGTGGGCACCTTTGACGAACCGGGGATCGAGATCCTCAAAGCCTTTGGGGTGAACAAGGACATGGCGGGGGCGTATACGCTGGTGCTCCATGCCGCTCTGTGGTTACCCATCACTGCGTTGGGGGCATGGTACATGTGGCGCGAAAGCCTATCCTGGCGCGACTTGAGCGAAGCATCCAAGGTCGTGCGAGACCAAGAGGGGGAGAGCTGGAATTCCAGCCCACCGAGCTCTCAGCCGCCGGCGACAGGCAGAAACAGATAGATCCGATCGCCGTCGTGTAAAGGAGTGGACGCTGCCTCCTCGAACGGCACTGCTCGTGTCCCGACGAAAAGCTGATAGATTATCCGGTCAAAGGGCTTACGGAGACCCTTCCCCTTCAACCCTGCCTCAAAGTCGGGATAACGCGCCCGCAGTTCGTCGAGCGCGTCGGCGACTGTTGCTTCGTCGGACATGCTCAAGATGATTTTTCCTTCGCCCACAACCTGCGAAAGCGGCGCACCCAGTTTGACCGTAATTCTCACGTATCTACTCCCGCCTTTCTCGTTAGGCTCGGAGGATTTGAACTCCACCCCGTCGTTGCACTTCCGCTCGGATAGCCCTTAGACAACCACGCAGGTCGCCTGTCAGTGCCTCCGGCGTAAAGTGCAGTGAAGCGGGAGAAACCGCCTCTTGTTCTGCCACATCCACGGTCAGCACGCCCTTCCGGCAGGGCACTGCCAGGCTAGCTACGTACTCGACGCCCTCTTCCCGCAGCGGATAGCGTCGCTCCGGCGTTAAACCTGATTCACGTAGGGCATGGTACAGGCGGTCGACAAACTCCCCTTCCTCGGCGAACAGGTCGTTGATTTCCTCCGCTGCTTGAAAACGGTCCCAGGTCGTGTGGATGAAGGTGATGCGCCGCCAGCGCAGGCTGACGATGGGCGGCTCACGCCCTTGCAGGGGACCCAATTGAAGCTTGTAGTACCGTTCCTCGGCCCGCGGATGGTCGGGCTCATCAGGCAGCAATTCACGGCGAGTGACCAGTTCGTGGCCCAGGCGGCGGGCGTAGTAGTGCACGGCCCACTTCTGTTCGCGGAAGGCAGCCGTGAAGTAGAAAGCCACGTACTCGAAGAATATGCCTCGTGGTGCCTTCTTGTGCGGCACGCGGTACCAGCCCTGGTCACGAGCGATTTCAAAGTCTTGTGGGCGGTTCATCACCGCCACGAGAATCCTGTCCTCCGGGTGCATGTCCTTTGCCTGTTTGTCACGTGATTCGAACCACAAGCAATTGTACCAGCAAACGGTCGAGCTCAACAGCCAGTCTTTGCCGTAGACAAGAGGATGTGTTTTGCCTTGCCCGAACAGACCGACCAGGCCGCCCAAAAGCCCCTCGATTCGCGCCCCGACCGGAAGCCAGCGGGCCCCGTTTCGGGAACTATCTGAGAACCGTCAATATCTCGACAGATCTGGGTCATCCAACAACATTGCACCGAACTCTTTCGGCTCAGAACGCTCGATGCGTAGGTGTTCGCTGCGGTGGAAGGCCATGAACTCGCGCAGAGCGCCGGCAATCTCGGTCACCAACTCGTCCGTGAGAGCTGTGTCCGGTTCCAAGT
>JASFTJ010000206.1:0-5417 GCA_050053615.1 Anaerolineae bacterium
AGGGGGCGGCGCACCTGGGCGGAGGCAATGGGCACGTCCACGACGTGCATCGCCAGGAACTCGCGGATCACTTCCAGGTCCGGCAGTTCAGGCATGGCCTGCTTCCCAAGCTATTCGTCGACGTGATCCAGCCGGGTAGTGCTGCATATTGTGATACAGTCGGCTGCTTGGCTGATGGTTCATGGTTGCTGTTTGCTATCAACATACAGCCACGTGAGGGCAATGTTGGTTTCCGATACAAGGCTCTGTCTGTCAGGTGCGAATCGCAACATCTTTTCGTGCCCGCCTCCGGTATCTGGCCTATAGATCGAGATCCTCATCCAGCCTTCCTCTTCGTTCTTGTCAATGACTGTCCACGTCAGGTGCATGGTGCCGCTTGGTTCTACCATGATCATTGTGCCCGGGCCGATGTAAAAGTCGGTTACGCCACTTTCTGTAACCCAATGACCTAGCAGGGCTTTATCGAGTGTGGACAGATCTCTTGTGGCCGTGGGTGCGGGCGTATCGGTCGGTACAGCGGTCGGCGCCGGCGTATCGGTCGGGACCGTGGTTGGCGCGGTTGTAGCTGCGGGCGTATCGGTTGCGGTTGGGCTCGCCTCGATGGTTGGAGTCAGCGTGGGGGCGCCGGGCCAAGACGCGTGGATCTCTTGGAGTACCGTGTCGAGATCGGCAACCCCGCTGAAATAGTCGGTCATGCCTCGCCAGAATGAGCCAGTGCCGACCTCTGGGGGCATCAGGTCCGAACCGTCAAAGCGGACGGTATCGGCTTCGAGGAGGGCCTGGGCGGCGCGGCGATCGATGTCGTGGGTGTACCAGTCCAGGCTGGAGTCGTTGTGAGGTGATGTGGCGCCGCCGGCTTTGACCCAGGCTTTGACGCTGGCGCCGGTGCTAAAGAACTCTATCAGTGCACGGACCTCGGGGCGGTCGTTAAACATGGCCATGATGTTGCCGGCGACCAGCATAGGGGTTCCGTAGGTTTGGTCGATAGGCGGCAGGGTAAAGAAATCATAGTCGACGCCGGCCTCAAGATCCTCGTCAAAGAAGAAGGTGATCCAGGGGCCCTGCAAGTGCAACCAGCACTGGGGCGGGTTCTCGAACATTGGGAGGGGGGCCTCGTAGAAGGAAGTCGAGACGATGGCGTCGCTTCCACCGTGGACATAGTCGTCGTTGAGCCAGATGTCTGACATGAGCTCCATGGCGCGCTTGACCTCAGAGGAGGGGAAGTAGAGTTCGCCAGCGACCCATTTGTCATAGTTCTCGGGCGAGGTGGTGCGCAGCATGATGCTCTCCAGCCAATCGGTGGCGACCCAACCCGTAGCAGAATTGGACTCGATGCCGATGCACCAGGCGGTTCCTCCGTCGTCGGTTATTTGCTGGGTGAGCGCCATGAGCTCATCCCACGTCGCGGGCGTCTCATAGCCAGCAGCGTCGAATTCTTTCTTGGGATACCAGACAAAGCTCTTTCCCGTGGCGCGGTGCCAGACACCGGCCATGATGGGTCCATCAGGGCTCTCCATGGTGGCCATATCCAGCCAGCCCTGGTTGTAGTTGGCCTGAAGTTTGTCCATGTCCAGGAACTGGCTGACGTCGACTGTTTCGCCAGTGCTGACCACGTTGGCCAAGAGGCCGGGCTGAGGAAAATCTGCTATGTCCGGTGGATCGCCGGCCTCCACCCGGGCCCTGATAATGGGCTGAAAGTCCCTGGTGGACTCGTAGACGACCGTGATGCCGGTGGCCTCTTCGAAAGGGCTGACCGACTCTTGGAACTTTACGAGTTCCTGGTCGCCTATGACACCAAGCACGTTGACGTCGGTGCCGGTGAACTCGCCGGCCATGGCCCGCTCCAAATAGCTGACGTGGTCCGCCGCCTCCTTCGCGCCGGGCTCCCTGGCCTCTTTGGTTGGGGCCACAGCTTTGGCGGCTGGAGTTCCCGGAGGTGCCTCAGTAATCACCTCAGTGACCATTACGGTAATCTCCACAGGGGCCATGGACGGCGTCAAGAACGGACGACCTGCCACCAGCCAGGCGGCCGCAGCCAGGAGCACCACCGCCCCCACCACGAGGAGAGCTCGCTTTCTCTTGGGCTTGGCGGCTGCTTTGCGCTTCGGTGTGCGCGTCCGTGGGGCGGCGGAGCCGGTTGACCTCTTGTGCTTTTTTCGGGCGGTCGCCCCTGCGGCTGCGCTCACGTCTGGGCGAAAAGACACCTTCGATTGTCTGATGCCTGTGGCTTTTGGGCCTTTTTTCAGGTACGGCTTGAGTTCTTTCATACATTTGGCGCAGATGTTCCAGTCTGACGTGTCTTGGGCCACGATCGTATTCTTCCACTGCTCGTACGCCGCTTGCTGGCCTACTATCAAGATCATGGGGCTCTCGACAAGGCCCTTTTTGAACGGATTAAAGCCTCCGCCAAACACCGCTTGGCGCATTTGCTCTGCGCCGACTAGAGTGCCCATTCCTGGGGCGTTGCAGATGTCACATACACCAGCCATAGTCGTCTCTTTCCTCCCTGCTGCCATGCACCGCACCCCCTGGTCCCCACTGCACTGAGGAGCAAGACCCTCCGGCCTGGTGCGGGCGAGCGTATCCCGCCCTGCGTCGTACACAAGGCGTCTGATAGAAATAGCGTGCTTCTAGTCCACTTTCAGAACTTTTGCCATTTTTCTTGATAGGTCCTTGTTTCCTTTGCCTTTCTGCTCCATGGCCCAACGAGATACTCTGTCTCTGAGCCGGGCGACGGACGGCGCCGGATGTGTACTGACTCCCGACGTCACACGCCATGAGCAGACTCGCTGCTGTCTAGTAGTTCTGAGATCATGTTTCCCACAAACCAGGAACCATTGCCTGTCAGGCATAACTGGCCGCTCCGAGGGTCCTCCGACAGTAGAAGCGATTCTCGCCAACGACGGAGGAGGGTCAGGCTGGTCGGATCTGCGAACAGTGATACCGGAACACGGCCAGCGAGCAGCGCGGTGGTAAGTGGCTGTAGGCGGTTCTCCACTGCGGTTCTGCGCAGACCGCCCTGCAATCCGGGGAATTCTCCATTCACGCTCCGGCCGTAGGCCGCATACTCGGGATGGCGGTAGTGGTAATCGCCAAACGAGCCATCAGCGACGGCGCCCAAGGCCAGGCAGTCTTCTCCCCGTTCGGGGAAGGTGAAGTAGAGGTTGGTGTCCCGGTCGTCGGCAAAGTGATTGAACAGCGTCTTCTGATAGTCGAGCGCGACGAGCAGGCGAGAAGCGGCCTGGGCCAGAAAGTAGTTGATCTGGCGGTCCCGCTGATCCAGGCCGTGCTGCTGGACGAATGTGCGGTTGCGCGATGACAATTGCAGTTCGTAGAGCGAAAAGCCGTTCACTCCCGCCGCGACGAGGAGCCGGATGTCGTTCATCAGCCCGTCGAGGGTCTGGCCCGGCAGCCCGTAGATCAGGTCTACGCTGACGATCCAGCCCATCTCTACAGCTTGGTTGATCGTCTCCAGCACGGCGGCGGCTTTGAGTCGCCGGTTGAGGGCCTGCCGGACCCCATCCTGCAGGCTCTGCACGCCGACATGTAACCGGGTGAAACCCAGCCCGTCGAGGCCGGTCAGCATCTCGGGTGAGAGTTCTGCCGCAGTGGATTCCAAGGCCCACTCGGTATCCAGGCCGGCGGCAAGATGCTCGCGGCAGAGGCCCACCAGACCGGCCAGCGACTCTACATCGAGGAAGGTCGGCGTCCCGCCGCCGAGATGGACGGTGGACACGGGGCGGTCGGCCAGGGTGCCCAGTTGGCTCCAGCGCCGTACCTCCTGGGTCAGGAGGTCGAGATAGCCCTTGATGTGCCGCTCCTGGTGTGAGGCGAGGCGAAAGGAGTAACAGTCGCAAAAGTGGCAGCGCTCCGGGCAGAAAGGGATGTGGATGTAGATGCAGAAAGCACGCCCGGCATCGATGACGGGGACATCCCGGCACAGAGTCTGCCAGGCCTCCGGGCCGCTCTCGGTGAAGGGCCGGCGGGCCCAGACCGGCAGGGGGAGATGGCGGTCGGCGATGTGGTACCGTGGCCGCAGGGCCAGCCATTCCTGGCGGACGCCAGCCACGTTCACCTCAGGTGGCGCCGAATCCAAGATCTCGGGTCCCATGGGGTCCCCTTTCCTTTCTGGCGTTGGACCACAGACGGCCGGCCTCCTCGGTCAGGATGGCCAGGGTGGTTGCTTTTTGAACGTGGCAGCGAAAACCTGGTTCGAAATGGTCTTTGAGGCTGCTGCTGCCGTCCAGGGGACAGCGGTCGGGGCAATTTCGCACGCAGTGATAGCGGTTGAAGCAGGCCTGGCATTCGGATGGGACCGCGCCCAAGCGCCGGCGCAGGGTGCGTAGGCGGCGCCGGTCAATCTCGAATCGTCCCGTTGCTGGGTTCGACACGTGGATAGCGGCGCCCTTGTCCCGAATCTCTGCCGCCCGGCTGAGTTTAAAGCAGGCGGTGGCCAGTCCGCCCGGCGCCAGGTTGAGCACCTGGCGAAATATGTTGCAGTAGGGACCGTGGATGGCCCCTGGCCGGCTGCCCGAGCTGAGCAAGGGGACATCGTATCCCCAAGCCGCCCGCCGCGCCGCCAGGAAATGGGTGACGTACGCTTCGGCCTGGTCGACGCACAAACTGTCGGCCGCGCCGGTCCGCCCGCCGAGATAGACCGGCTCGAAATGGATCTCCTCGGGCGCCAGTTGCCGGCAGATGTATTCGGCCATCTCGGCCTGGTGGAGCAGGCTGTCCGCCGTGACTGTGGCCCGCACGTGCAGGCGCGCTCCCTCTTCGTGGAGGATGCGGGCCGTGCGCTCTACGATCTCCAGGCTGCCGCTGCCATCCGCACGGAGCCGCTGCTGGTCGTGGATGCCGGCCGGGCCGTCGCATGACAGGCCGATGAGGTCAAAATGATCAGCCAGCCAGGCGACCTTTTCCGCGGACAGAATCCCGTTGGTTGCCACGTAGCGAAAGAGCTCGACGTCATGTGCCCGGGCGGCCGCTTCGACCAGGGCCAGCGTCGTCTCCAGCTGTTCGTGGTGGAGGGTGGGCTCGCCGCCGCCGTGAAAGACGGCGTAGAGGGGTCGTCCTTTCTGCTGGCAGCTCTCGGCCACGACGTCGGCCGCGGCGGCAACCGTCTTGAGATCCAGCCGTTCCGCCGGTCCGGGCGAGGGGGCGGCGTAACAATAGGTGCAGCGCAGGTTGCACTCGTTGTTCAGGTAGAGAGTCAGGCACTCGGGCTGGAAGGGCTCTGTGCGCTGGCGCTCGGCCTCTTGCACAGCCCGTGTGGCGCAGCGCCGCAGCTCGCTGCCCCAGTCTCGTCCCCTGTGCGGCGCGCTGGCATTCTGGTGGGGCGCGATAGAGGCTTCGAATCGCTCCGCCTGGCGCGGGTCGACGACACACAGGCAGCCGGGCGCATAGTAGGTGACGTA
>JASFTJ010000207.1:0-5403 GCA_050053615.1 Anaerolineae bacterium
TCTGTTGGAGCCTCAGGTCCTGCGCAACACGATCCTCGAAAAGTATGGACCCGATGCGACCGGCCAAGTAGCGCCTCATCAGATTACGGCCTTTACCTTTGCCCAATTGCGCAATTTCCTGCAGTTTCGCAGCCCAGATCTGGATCCGTATTTGCGAGATGCTGACTGGATCGTGTTTGCCGTGTTGGACTATGCGCCAGAAGAGCAACCTAGTTCCGTGGCTCTCAAACAATTTCTGAGAGAGCGAGCTGAAGGTCTGGAGGGTAAAAACCTCGTTGTCTTGGCCTACGGAGCGCCTTACTACCTAGATACAACCGAAGTCAGCAAGCTGACAGCTTACTTTGGTGTCTATGGCAAATCACAGCCGTTTGTTGAGGCTTCGATTCGCGCCCTGTTTCTTGACTTTGGACCGGTAGGTCATTCCCCGGTGACAGTGGAGGGGGTGGGTTACGACCTGACCACGCAGCTATCGCCGGATCCCAATCAGACCATTGAGGTGATGTGGGCGGACCAGCCCGCCCCGGCCGAGGGAGTGCCCCCACCGCCGGTGGAACTAGATGTTGGCGACCCGTTGCGCGTCCGGACTAGCGTTATCCTAGATCGAAATGGTAACCTGGTACCTGACGGTACGCCTGTCATCTTTCGCTCGTTCTACTTACAGCAGCAGCTGGAGCGCCGGGTTGAGGTAGTGACGGTCGATGGAGTTGCACAAGCCACCATTACACTCGAGGTTGCGGGCGAACTGGAGATTCGGGCGACCAGTGATCCGGCCATCAGTTCCAGGTCTCTCCTGGTGTTGCTCGGCGAGACTGCCAAGATTCTGACCCCAACTCCAACCTCGACGCCCACGCCCACTCCGACCCCGACGCCCACGTTCACACCCACGCCCACGCCAACTTGGACGCCGACAGCAACTGCCACGCCTACGCCGACGCCTGAACCGGAGCCTCCGCCGCCGCCGAAGCCACGCGTCGAGTGGATTGACTTTGGGCTCGCGTTGCTCGGCATGATCGGGGCTGGCGGCGTGGTCTGGATGGGTGCGCACCAAGTGCGCTTGCAGGATCGTCTGCCGCGGCGATTGTCATCGGTGGTGCTTTGGAGCGGTGTGTGCGGGCTGGGGGGCTATCTCCTCTATGGGCTGGCTCTGCCGGGTACCAGTTTTCTGGCGGGCGTGCCCCCTGGACTACGAGGACTGCTCATTGGCTTTGGATGTGGACTATTGCCCCTGCTGGCTGTCGTCTGGTTGTCTCTGCAAGGAGGGAAGTCTAGAGGTTAGCGAATCCGCGGCGTGGGTGTGGTCGTGGGGAGTGGGGTGATGGTCGGTGTGGGTGTGATTGTGGAGGTTGGAGTAGGAGTAGCGGTCGGTGTGACCGTGAAGGTTGCGGTGGGTGACGGTGTGGGCGACGGCGGCAGCGGTAGGGGGTTGGGACGAGCTGTGATTAGTGCAGCTCCCAGCAGCAACGCGACGAGAAGGGCGAGGAGTCCGCGATTGAGACGCAGAAATTGAGTTACCGACTGTTCCCGGTCAAAGATCCGGGCAACGGTACGACTGATAGGGCCAGGCGCCAAAAGCTCGGCTTTGAGTTCGGGGATGCTGGAGGGGCGGTCGTTTGGGTGCATGGCCAGACACCACAGGACGGCCCGTTCGGTCTGCGGCGAGATGTCCGTATTCAGGCTGCGGAGGGTGGGCATCGAACCCGGTCTTAGGAATCGCTCCTTGGCATCCAGGGGTGACTGGCCAGTCAACACATGATAAAGGGTGGCGCCAAGCGAGTAGATGTCGGAACGGGAGTCGGTGTGGCCAGTATCCCCGCCGTATTGCTCGAGCGGTGTGTATTGCACGGTGCCCCGTCCCTGGACCACGGTGATGGTTCGCTCATCGTCGGGAACCATCACTTTCACCAGACCAAAGTCCACTAGCTTGACGTTGCCCGATGGTGTGATCTTGATGTTGCCGGGCTTGATGTCGCGGTGCAGCACCGGCGGCTCTTGTGTGTGCATGTAGTCCAGGGCGTCACACAGCTGTTCGGCCCAGGCCAGCACCTGCCGTTCCGGCGGGGGATGTCCCTTGCGCAGTGCGTTAGCCAGGATCTCTTTGAGATCCTGACCTGGGACAAAGTCCATCACCAGATAGTCTCGGTTGTCTTCTGAGAAATAGTCCGAAACCTTGGGCAAGTTGGGATGGTCCAAGCGGGCCAGTGTACTTGCTTCTTGGTAGAACTGTTCGCGGCTTTGTTCTAGTTCGTCAGGCGTGGCGTCGGGATCTGGGAGCGCTTCCTTGACAGCGCAGAAACGGCCCCTGAGGCGGAGATCTTCGGCGCGGTAGGTTGCGCCCATGCCGCCTCGCCCTACCAATTCGATGATTTTGTATCGTTCTCGCAGGATCGTTCCTGGCGAAAGTGTTCGCGCCACAATGCTTGCTCCCACGCGGCAGACTGGTGCTCTGAGGAATGATTCGACAAGACGGGGCAGGTGAATCGCCCCGTCTTTGAGTGGACATAGCTTAGCGTAGAATCAAAATCTTGTCAAGACTGAGGTGTGTTGCGCCTGACTGGAGGTGCGATTTTGGTTGCGGAAGCGGCCATGTTGTTGGTGGTGGAGGGACCCTTGCCGGGCAAACGAATATTCCTGGATCAGCCTGTATTGCTTTTTGGTCGGGATGATATGTGCGACATGGTCATCGCGGAGCGGCAAGTGTCGCGGCGACATGCAAGCATTCATGTCGAAAGCGATCGATACGTGCTGAAGGATCTGGGTTCAAAAAACGGAACCTTTGTAAACGGTCAGGCCATCCAAGAACCGCATATTCTGCAAGATGGGGATGAGATCCAGATCGCCTTCTGCTGCAAGCTGACGTTCGTCGGGGCAGAAGCCACGGCGCCCGTGATTTTCGACGAGCAGTTGAGGGGGTTGCGCATGGACCTGGAGAGCAAGCGGGTCTGGGTCGGGAACCAAGAAATCGACCCGCCGCTCTCGCCGGCCCAGTATCGTTTGCTGGAACTTGTGTACCAGGAACCGGGGCGGGTATACAGCCGGGATGAGGTCGTGGAAGCCGTGTGGCCCAAAGATGACCGAGCGGGGATTTCCGAACAGGCAATTGACGCCCTGGCCCGGCGCCTGCGTGAGCGTTTGGCTGAAGTGGATCCAGAAACCCAGTACGTGATCACCGTCCGGGGGCACGGCTTCCGTTTGGAGAACGCCGTCAATTGATCGGCTGCGACCACATCTTATTCGGCCATGGCCGCTGCTTGGGCTCGGATCTGCGCCAACTGTTGAGCCGCTTCCTCCTGCCCCTTGTCGGCGAGATCCTCGCCGATCAAATCCATGATTTCCAGTAGCATGGCGCTGACTAGCTGCTGATTTTCTTCCAGCAGAGCCTGGGTGCCGTCGGGATACTCGACACTCATCAGTTGGCTAACGAGCCGTACCTCGGGGGGCTGGTTCTCTTCGACGATCTGAAGGATGAGGCGGCCGATCTCTTGGAGTTGCTGCACGCGCTCAACCTGACCCGCTCGCTCGGCGGTGCTCATCTGAGTGGTGAGGACGTCAAAGAATAGTTCGTTCACTAGGTCCAGATTGGCGCGGATGGTCTTTTCGGGGTCTTTGCTGTCGAGGACCTTCTGAAGGAACTGTGCTGCCTCCTCGGCGGCCTGCTGGAGTTTGGCGTCAATCTGTGCCGTCAACTCCAGAGTAGTTTCCCTCAATTCTCGGAGCTTCTTTTCCCTTTCGGTTTCTCCCGCTGTCCTGGCAGATTCGATATGTTCTGTCAGTTGTTGATAAAAGATGTAGTCAATGGCCGGCCTCGCGATGGTGATCATTGTCTCGATCTTGGCCTGTTCCTCGGCCAGGGCTGCTTCGACCAGTTTCTCCAACAGGCCCTCACGGCTGATCTCTTGGCCCAAGCTCTTGACGGCCTCCTCGCGGGCGGACACTTCATGGCCTGTCGTGGTCCATTCCAGCAACCGCTGGCGTAGGTTCAACAGTTGCTTTGCCGTCTCCTCCTGATCGTTCGCCTGCGCGAGCTCGATGTTCAAAGTGAGCAATTGAAAGAACTCGTAGTCGATCTGCTCGTCGTTCTCCTGGGCGATGGCTTGCTGCGATTCCTCGCTGCTGGCACGCAGTAGCCTGTCGAGGAGCGCTGCCTTGGCCCTCCGAGCTTTGAGCATTTCGGGCGTGATGCCGTCGGCTTCTAGAATGGCTTCGATCATCCTCTCCAGCTTTAGGAAGCTGCGCGGGTTGAGCAAGTATCCCTTTCGCTTTTCGGCTGACAGTGTCGCCATCAGGCGGTTAGTGAGGTCGCCTAGGATGCGCTGCTCCTCTATGCTGGACGCGCCCAGCTCTGGGGGCACATGAGTGAACAGCAATTCTTTCTCGGGGTCGTGGTAGATGATAGGTGTGCTCAACATGCCGGCCTGTCCGCACTGGGGACAGACGGCCACATTGATCCTGCCTGAGAGAAGCAGAGACTTGGCTTCCGGATTCTGTGCAGTGTCAATGATCGTCATTATCGGTGTAACGAAACGATTGTCGCAATTTGGACAAGTGACTGGGATAGTCTGGTATGTAGGTTCGTTCAAGATGCGAGTCCTTTCAAACGGTTTGCGAGCTTGGGCTGAGTGCTTTTGCTACAAGGGCCCATGGGTGCTCGACCAGTACAGCGTGGGCTTTTTCCTCGCTTAGCCCTGCACCCAAGGCCACGAGACGGGCTTGGGCTTGGTCGATCATGTCGGCCGGCGTGTGAGTATCGGTATTGACAATGAGCTTGGCGCCTGTTCGCTGTGCAAGACGGGCCACATGGCCATTGGCGAGGCTGTGACCGCCGCGGGAGCTGAGCTCCAGGGCTACGCCATTGGCTGCAGCCAGCGCTGCCTCCTCCTCGGTGATGAGACCCGGGTGGGCCAAGATGTCTACCGCAGAGCACTCGACGGCGGCGCGGTTCGTGCCTGCTCGTACTGGCTCTACAGGCGTTTCACCATGGACAACGACCAGTCGCGCACCGAGCCGGCGAGCCCGCCGGGCCAAGGGCGCAACTTGGGCGGGCGGTACGTGGGTGATCTCGATGCCGGGAAGGAAGGTTACCTCAAACCCGTCGGCGCCTCCTCCCTCGAAAAAGCGCACAAGTTGCCTGACCAATTCATCCAGGTTGGAGGCGTCGGCGTGGTCGGTGATGGCCAGTGCGCCATACCCCATGACCTCGACGCGGCGTAGCATCTCGCTGGGCAGCAGGACCCCATCGCTGAACAACGAATGGGTGTGTAGGTCCACTCGGGTATCTTTGTCCATGACGGGCCAAGTTTAGGCCAGAAGCGCCGATCTGTCAAATGCAGGAGGGGGGTTGGATTTCGTCGAGCCAGATGGTGAGGTCAAAGAGATTGTTCGTGGCATCGTCCAGGATGGCAGCGC
>JASFTJ010000208.1:0-5390 GCA_050053615.1 Anaerolineae bacterium
TGTATTCTTGGCAGTACGTAAGCTTCACACTTGGTTCGGCCGCGAAGAGATGGAGTGGTAGTTTGAACGACTCACAACCGTCAGGCATTAAGCTCAGACTGGCAGCATACCGAGGTCTCATTGTCATCGCCTTCCTCGCGTTGGTCGGCCAACTGTGGCGTTTGCAGATGGTTCGCGGCGAGTACTATCGGGAGGCCGCCGACGTGAACCGCTTTCGACTGGAGTCGGGCTCTGGGCCGCGAGGTGTCATCTATGATCGGCGGGGATACCTGCTGGCCCGCAACATGCCGCAGATCACAGTCTCGATCATTCCCGCTTACTTGCCCGAGGACAAGGCGGAGCGCCGGGATCTCTTGTTCAGGCTGAGTGAGCTTGTTGCTATGCCGCTGACCAGCCCCCCACCTAGCCGGACGGCGCTGGGCGTGGTCCAACCCGAGATCGAGCCAAACCCGGAGCCGGACCCGGGCATCCTGGACATCCTGGCGGAGGCGGAACAGGCTCCCTATCGTCCTGCTCTTTTGAAGGCTGGAATCCCTCGCGAGGTAGGCCTAATCCTAGAGGAAGAGCATCTCGACTGGCCTGGGGTGCTGGTCCACACAGAACCTGTGCGGGAGTACCTCTACGGCCCGCTCACAGCCCATCTGCTGGGCTACGTCGGCCCCATCCCGGAGCACGAAGCGGAGGCCTACGAAGCCAAGGGTTATGATCCCAACCGTCATCAAGTAGGGCTCACCGGCGTTGAATTCACCTTTGAGGATGAGCTGAGCGGTCAGGATGGGCAGAAGCTGGTCGAGGTGGATGTGGCTGGACGAGAGATTCGAACCGTCGGCAAACCCCGGGTGGCCACCCCTGGTCATAACCTGCGCCTGACTCTGGATCTTGACTTGCAGCAAGCGACGGAAGAGATCCTTGTGCGTCATCTTCAAGGGCTTTACCGGAAACAGGGTGTGGTCGTGGTGTTGAATCCTCAAACGGGCGAGATTCTGGCCATGGTTTCGCTGCCCAACTATGACAACAATGAATTCACCGGCGGCATCTCGCAGCAGACTCTCCAAGAGCTGCGAGAGGACCCTAACCGTCCGCTGGTGAATCACGCTATCTCGGGCATGTTCCCGCCCGGTTCCACATACAAGATCATGGTGGCCGCTGCTGCCCTGGAAGAGGGGGTCATCACCACCGATACCCGGCTACACTGTGACGGCATTCTGTGGTTGCCCAACCGCTTCTATCCCGAAGATCCCAGCCTAGCACAGCCCTTCTACTGCTGGATCCATCATGACTATCATGGCAAGCACGGTACCCTTGGCGTGATATCTGCCTTGGGTCGATCGTGTGATATTTTCTTTTACCAAGTGGGCGGCGGCTACCGGGATCGGTTTGAAGGTTTGGGCGAGGAGCAATTGGGCTACTACGCCGAGCTATTCGGGATGGGCGCGCGGACCGGCCTTGATTTACCAGGAGAGGCGCCGGGGTTGGTGCCCACCATCAAGTGGAAGCGGGTGAACTACAGTGAATCGTGGGTCACAGGCGACACTTACAATATGTCTATCGGTCAGGGGTTCGTTTTGGCCACACCCCTGCAGGTTGTCAACGCTACGGCCGCCATTGCCAATGGGGGGATCCTTTATCGTCCTCAGGTGGTCCGAGAAGTGCTAGATGCCGAGGGCGATGTCATTCAGCCTTTTGCCCCTGATGTGATCCGCAGTCTACCGATTTCGGCGGAGAATCTTGGCATCGTCCGGCAGGGGATGCGGGCTGCTGTTGCCGGATCTGGCGCCACGGCCTGGGCCATTGATGTGCCGGGCGCCGCTGTGGCCGGCAAGACTGGCACAGCTGAGTTCTTTATTGACCGCAACAAGGATGGCGTTCCCGACCGTGACCGCGAGGGCAACTTGCCTACCCATGCCTGGTTCACTGCATTCGCTCCGTACAAAGACCCCGAGATCGCGCTTGTTGTTTTTGTCTTTGGCGGCGGGGAGGGTTCAACGACCGCTGTGCCCATCGCCAACGATATCTTGAATTACTACTTTGGCCAAGAGGGGGGAGGGGTTCAGCCATGAACCGGCGCAATCGACGCCGCCAGCCGCCTCTGTTCGTGGCCTGGCTGTTCCTGGGCGGTTTGGGGATAGCCGTTGTGGGGGTAGCGGTGATGGGCCAAGCAACCTGGCGACGGAGCAGGGAGGTGCAGGCGCTGCAAAGCAGAGTCGAAGCGTTGCAGGGCACCGCCGCGGCCATGGAGAGTCGCCTCGCGAATCTGGAAGCAAACGACCCAGCTCAGCGACTGGCTGCATTGCAGGCTGCCGTAGAGACGACCAACGACTCGGAGGAGTTGGCGACCCTGCGCGCCTCGCTGACCGAGGTTCAGGCGGACGTGGATGCTTTGCAAGCCACGCTGGCTGATCTGACGACCAGGATCAGAGCCCTCGAACCGGCGCATAGCAGCCAAAGCGGGGGAAGCCTTCCCCGGGAGGCCTATTTGACCGTCGCACGGCAGCGACAAAGTCACAATCTGAGCTGTGAATCATCGGCGGCCTCGATGGTCGCCCAGTACCATGGTCTAGCATTGAGCGAAGCAGAGGTGCTGAATGCTTTGCCGCGGAACGACAATCCAAACTTGGGTTTCCGGGGAAACGTAGATGGTCCCACCGGGGGCATCGAGGACTATGGCGTGTATGCTGGTCCGGTCATGGATGTCCTAAACGCGCGGGGGCTCCGAGCCTCTCGCGTTGAGGGCGGGTTGGAGGGGATCAAGGCGGCTATTGCCCGGGGCAACCCGGTCATCGCCTGGGTAACCTACAATTGCCTGCCCAGCACGCCTGCGACCGTGAACATCGCTGGCGAGGAGGTCACGCTGGTGCCCAATCAACACGTCGTCGTCGTGACCGGCTATAATGCGGAGGGCGTGTGGGCCAATGATCCCTGGGATGGTCAGCAAGATTTCTATGTTACTGTGGATTTTCAGCGGGCTATGAGCTATTTCGACAATATGGCAATTGAGGCAGCTGCACCCTAGCTTTCATCCCAAGTATGCGACATACGATCACTTTACCAACCCAAGTCACCGCCATCTCCTGCTGGATGCTGTCAATGGCCTAGGGCGTGCGGGGTATGATATTACTCCCTGACATCGGTCCCCAGGAGGATATGGAGGATGGATTCGCAGTGATACAATGAGTGAGAGCTGTGACTCGATTGTAACTGTGATATCTTGCCTCAAATCGGATCGTTTTCTGGGCTGACAGGAGACGACCTGGGTAGGGGGTGGAAGGGTGGGCGAGGGAATGGTAGAGATCAAGGGCACCAACGAGGGAATGGTGATCAGCCTGGGTGAAGGGCCGTGGCAAGCAGTCCTGGGTGAGATGGAGACCAATCTGAGGTCTAGGGCTTCGTTCTTTTTGGGAGGACGCGTTGCGCTCCGGGTCGGGGATCGTCCGCTCTCGGCCGAGCAGTTACTTGAGCTCGGCGCTACGCTGCAGCGGATCGGTATGACGCTCTGGGCTGTTGAGGGCGATCATCCGCTGACCAACACAGCGGCGCGGGAACTGGGATTGGAGACCCGATTGCGAGTGGCGGTCTCTTTTGTGCCGGACGAACCTGAGCCGACCCCACTCGAAGAGATGGTAGGCATCGTCGTCAGGCGGACATTGCGCTCGGGGCAAGCGATCCGCCACGCGGGGCACGTTACCTTGATCGGCGACGTGAATCCAGGCGCCGAGATTGTAGCTGGTGGGGACATTGTCGTCTGGGGAAAGCTGTCGGGCACGGCTCACGCCGGGGCGATGGGGGATGAAAGCACCGTCATCTGTGCGCTGCGCATGACACCCAGTCAGATTCGCATCGGGTCGCACATTGCCCGCGCCCCTGAGCGCGATCGCGATCCGGAGTTCCCAGAGATTGCTAGTGTGGAGGAGGAAGGTATCGTCGTCGAACGTTGGGAGAAAAAGAAAAGGTCGGGAATGGCAGAGCCAAGGATTAGGACGCACATTCTCTGACTCTGTCTTTATGACCTGGACTTGCTGGGAGACAACATGAGCGCAAAGGTTATCACCATCACATCGGGTAAGGGCGGTGTTGGCAAGACGACCGCGACAGCCAACCTGGGCGTGGCCCTGGCCATGCTGGGTCAGCGGGTGGTCACCATGGACGCCGACATCGGGCTTCGTAACCTAGACGTGGTGATGGGCCTGGAGAACCGGATCGTCTATGACTTGGTGGACGTCGTGGAGGGGCACTGTCGGCTGCGTCAGGCGCTTATCCGTGATAAACGCCTGTCAGAACTCTTTTTGTTGCCTGCGGCTCAGACGCGTGACAAGACGGCGGTCAGCCCCGAGCAGATGGTCCAGGTCTGCAACCAGTTGCGCCCTGATTTTGACTTTGTTCTCATTGATTCGCCGGCTGGCATTGAGCAGGGCTATCGAAATGCCGTAGCGCCCGCCGATCGGGTGATCATCATCACCACACCCGAAATTTCGGCCGTGCGCGACGCCGACCGGATCGTGGGTCTCATCGAAGCCGAACAGAAGGGGCCAGCGCGGTTGGTGATCAATCGCCTGAATATCGGTATGGTGCACCGCGGCGAGATGCTAAGCAAGGAAGATGTGGTAGAGATCCTGGCCATTGACTTGCTAGGGATCGTTCCTGAAGACAGGCAGATCATCATCGCCACTAACCAGGGTGTGCCGGTAGTGCTGGATGGCAAGGCTCCCTCCAGCCAGGCGTTTCGAAACATCGCCGGTCGGCTGCTTGGGCAGGATATTCCTCTGATGACACTCGAAGCGACAGGGGTACTGGACCGGCTGGCCCGCTTCATCCGTGGCTGATATTGAATATCTAATATCTCATAGCAATCGCTGCTCGATATTGGGTATTACAGGAGGCATCATGGGCTTTTTAGATCGTTTGTTCGGACGCGGGCTTCGCCCCAAGCCAACGAGCCGCGAAATCGCCAAGGAGCGGCTGCAACTGGTCTTGGTGCACGATCGGATCAAGATCTCGCCGGCCACGTTGGACAAGATGAAGGACGAACTCATTAGCGTCATCTCTCGCTACGTCGAGATCGAGGCCGACAGCGTACAGGTGACCTTTACCCAAAGCAAGCGGGAAAGCCGGTTGGTGGCTGACATTCCCGTGGTAGGGCCGGCCCGCGGGCAAACCTCCAGGAAAGCTACAGCCGCTGCTCACGGTGCGAGAGTGAGAACGGCAGGCAATGGTTAAACGTTCTTGGCGCAACTTTGACTACTTGTTGCTGGGAACATTGCTGATCCTGTCTGCCTACGGCGTGATGATGGTCTATAGCGCGACCATCGACACGTTGGGCGTGGAGGATGCGGTCTCGCGTCAAATTGTCTATATCATTGCCGGGATCGCCATCTTGCTCCTCACCGCTTCCG
>JASFTJ010000209.1:0-5388 GCA_050053615.1 Anaerolineae bacterium
TCCAGAAGCCTTTCCACAAGAATCGATTTCTAGACATTGTGAGAGAATACTTGAACACCGTAGGAGAATCGGCCTAATGGACAACAAGACGTGGATCCCGAAAGGAATTCCAACAGACAAGCCCACCTCGGCTCGTATGTACGATTACTTGCTAGGCGGCTATCACAATTTCAAAGTAGACAGGCAGGCAGCTGAGCGCCTCCTGAAGGAGCGGCCCGACGTGCGAACGAACGCTCGGGCTGCCCGAGCGTTTCTGCGCAGAGTCGTCCTTTTCCTATCAAAACAGGGTATCGACCAGTTCCTCGACATCGGGTCAGGGATACCCACTGTGGGCAATGTCCACGAGCTGGCCCAGCAAGCGAATCCTGCAGCTCGTATCGTCTATGTGGACATAGACCCCGTCGCGGTAGCACATAGTACGGCGCTGTTGGTAAACAACCCTCTGGCTTCTGCGATCTCGGGCGACGTTGAGCAGCCAGATCAGATCCTCCATCATCCTACAGTCAAGACTCTGCTAGATTTTCGCCGTCCGGTGGCCGTGCTGCTCCTTTCGGTCCTCCACTTTGCCCTAGATAACAAAGAGGCCTGCCGCGCAATCGGCTACCTGCGCGATGCACAATCGGCAGGTAGCTACCTTGCGGTGCTCCACCCGACATTCGATGGTCGCTCGTGCGAGACTATCGAGACGACCCAGGAGCAAGCTGATCGCAGCGGCTTTCGCGCCCGGTATCGAACGTACGCAGAAGTCCAGCAGCTTTTCGAAGGGTATGAATTAGTCGAACCTGGACTGGTTCGTGCGCCCGTTTGGCGGCCTGAAGGAACGGACGACCTACTTGTCGATGAGCCGGACAAGATGCCGGGATGGGCTGGTGTTGGACGCAAACCGTAAGGAGAGAGCCCGAAACGCATGCTATGTCAAGCGCTGAAGGCTAGTGCGGAGGCGGCGTTGTTGACTTGAGAAGTCATCGGGGATTGCTTGGGCGGCTCGCCATGGCAGGATACATCATTTCCACGCTGAATTAAGGTACTAGGTAGCCACCCGTGTGAGTGTTGCTGAACTGTCGGCAATCGCCCGAGGCTACCCACTTCCTGTGCCCGCGGAGTACCCTGTGCACGGCCACGAGACGGGCCACTGCTGCTAAGGCACTACATCCCGGTGACCGCACGCGCCTCCGGCGCAACGCAGCAGGACAGGCCGCTTCGCTCCGGGGTGCTCTGCAAAAGCCGTCGGGCTCAGGGGAGCAAAGCGATTTCAGGGCGCTTCTACTAGAACTCAAGTCCCTTGGTTTCGATACGTCAACCAGCGAGCACTCGCTTGTTCATGATAGACTGCCCTGAAAGAAAGGTAGTCAAGAGAAAATGGGTACCGTACGTTGTGTGCGCGCAAAGGGTGTACACAACATACACCCCTTTCCCTGTATCATGTCAAAAGGCTGGGGCGGCTCCCCCGCCGCCGGGCATCGCGCAAGCGGCCCGGCCTGCCCCCGAATTATTGAGATGATACCTTTTCCTCGCTGAAAGGACCTTTTTTCAGCGGAGGCATGATGCTTCATTCGACAATTGGTATGAGCCATGTTCGCTGCCTAGATTCTATGAAAGGATCGCATCCGGGTTTCTTCAAACACAGTTGACGGCTTGACTTACCAACGGTATTGATGGTAAACTACCGTGGCTGATCTCGGATAGATTGACCATACCATTGACAAGTTCATTGGCAACAAAGGCTCAACAACCCTTACGAATTGGGAGCAAAGGTCATGACCACAGTCAATAACATGTCCTTCAGAATCGCAGGCGCGGCCGGTCAAGGGGTCGAGTCGAGTGGCGCTGGCTTTGTCGAGGCGCTGGCCAAGGGCGGGCTGCATGTCTTTGGGCTCCAGGACTATATGTCGCGCATTCGGGGCGGCTTGAACTTTTTTCAGATTCGTGTCCACGAGCAGCCCCTGTATACACATGAGGACGCAGTCCACATCCTCCTGCCATTGAACAAAGAGGCCCTGGACGCGTACCAGGGTGACGTGATCAGGGGCGGTGGCATCATCTACGACGAGGACCTCGACGTGGACCGGCGCCCCATCGCTAACCGCGGGCAGCAGGCCATGCCCGTGCCCTTGATTGAAATCGCCAAGGAACACGGCGAACGTGTGATGGCCAACACGGCCGCGCTGGGGGCCGCTGCCGGCGTTGTGGGCTATTCATACGAGCGCCTGGCAGACGTCATTCGCCAGAACTTTCGGCGCAAAGGGGGGGAAGTAGTGGCCGCGAACCTCCGCGTGGCCCGCGCTGCCTACCTGTATGCCGAGGAGCGATACGCTGCAGATTTTAAATGGAAGCTGCAAGAGATCGGTGATGCCCCGCAGCGAATGGTGATGAGCGGCAATCAAGCCTTTGCGCTGGGCGCGCTGGCCGGTGGCTGTCGCTTCGTCTCTGCTTATCCCATGACGCCTGCCACTTCCATCATAGAGTGGATGGCCAAACACGAACACGAGTTTGGTATAGTCACCAAGCACGCCGAGGATGAAATCGCTGCCGTGTGCATGGCCATCGGCGCCAATTTCGCGGGAGCCCGAGCCATGACCGCCACCTCCGGCGGGGGCTTTTCCCTTATGTCCGAGGCACTCGGGTTGGCAGGGATGTGTGAGGTGCCCCTGGTGCTCTTTGAAGCTCAGCGCGGCGGCCCCTCCACCGGCCTGCCCACCCGCACCGAACAGAGCGACTTGCTCTTTGTACTCAATGCATCCCAGGGCGAATTCCCGCGCTTGCTGCTGGCTCCCGGCAGCGTTGAGGAATGCTTCGAATGTGGCTGGCGGGCGTTCAACCTCGCCGAAAAGTATCAAACCCCCATCCTCGTCCTTTCTGACCAGCTCCTGGCCTCCTCCTTGCGCACCATCGAGGTGGACGACATCGACTTTGACAAGGTCGCGATCGATCGCGGCAAGTTGCTCGGCCAAAAAGAACTGGATGCTCTCACAGAGCCGTACAAGCGACACTTGTTCACCAAGGACGGCATCTCCCCTCGGGCGGCGCCCGGCCACCCCAACGCGGTCCATGCCACCGCCAGCGACGAGCATGATGAGCTGGGCCACATCACTGAGGACATGGAAAATCGCGTCAAGATGATGCAGAAGCGTATGAAAAAGCTCGAAATCGCTCGGCAAGAGATCGAGCCGCCGACGTGTTATGGCCCTAGCGAGGCGTCCATCGTCCTGGTGAGCTGGGGTTCGACCTACGGCGTCCTGCGGGAGGCGGTGGACCGGCTGGACGGCCAGGCCCGATTGGTGCACTTTTGCGACCTGTGGCCCTTCCCCGTCACAGCAGCCAGGGAGGCGCTACAAGGAGGCAAACTGGTGACCGTCGAAAACAACTATACCGGCCAGTTCAGACGACTGCTTCAGAGCGAGACCTGCATCCAGGTGGACCATTCGATTTCTCGGTACGACGGGCGCCCGTTTTCGCCGGAAGACATCCTGGCCGGATTGAGCGGGCAATCGAAGGAGGTGCGCTAGCATGACAGTCAAAGTACGGGACTATGCAAGCCCTGTGAAACCAACTTGGTGCCCCGGTTGTGGCGATTTCGGCATCCTGGCTGCAGTCAAACAGGGACTGGTCAAAGCAGAACTCGCGCCCCACAAGGTGCTCGTCGTCACGGGCATCGGCTGCGGCAGCAAGCTGCCGGACTATGCAAACGCCAACGGTTTCTTGACTCTGCACGGACGCCCCTTGCCGGTCGCCACGGGCGCCAGACTAGCCAACCCTAACCTGAAGGTCCTTACTATCCACGGTGATGGGGACAGCATGGGATTGGGGATGGGACACTTTATCCACACCGCACGGCGCAACATAGAAATCGTAGATATCATCCAAAATAATCAGATCTATGGCCTGACCAAAGGCCAGTACTCGCCCACAAGCGACGCTGGTTTCATCACCAGCACTTCACCAGACGGCGCCATCGAAATGGCTGCCAACCCCCTGGCCCTGGCCTTGGCCGCCGGGGGAACGTTCATCGCCCGAGGTTTCGCCGGTGAGGTGAAAGGCCTGGCCGAGATCATTGCCCTAGCCGTGCAGCACAAAGGCTATGCGCTTGTGGATATTTTGCAACCGTGCGTAACCTTCAACAGAAAGAATACCTACGACTGGTATCGCGAGCGGGTTTACGACGTAGCCGAGACGGACCATGACCCCGGCGATCGAACGGCAGCCTTCCAAAAGGCCCTCGAGTGGGGTGATCGCATTCCTCTGGGCGTGATTTATCAGACGCGACTGCCCACCTACGAGGAGCAGATACCTGGGCTGGAGGCGAACCCCTTGGCTGCCCGCAAGCTTGAGAAGCTTAGCGCCCAACAGGTGGAAAGCCTGCGATCCGAGTTTATGTAGCAAAGGCCAACGCGCCTATTCTGCAGCACATCTTATTCCCAAGAGAGGAGGTGTCACTATGACGTACGTCATCACAGAACCGTGCATCAGAGATGGTTCATGCGCGGAGGTCTGCCCGGTGGAGTGCATCGTGGCCGGCCCAGAGGACGATCCCGAATGGGGGATGGCCTACTGGATCGATCCGGATACCTGCATTGACTGCGGCGCTTGCGCGCCCGAGTGCCCGGTAGACGCAATCTTTCCCGACGACGAAGTCCCCGAAGAGTACGAGGACTGGACCGACAAGAACCTCGCGTTTTTCGAAGAAGGTCCTGGCTACTCAGCGGCCTAAGTCGCTTGGACTCGAACGGGGGCTGGCGTTCGATTGCGCCAGCCCCCTTTCCTTAATAGCCGCCTGACCGCTGCCGTGGCCTGCGCATCACGTGGGCATCAGCTCACCAGGTCTCGTGACGCTGGCGCCAATCCGGAGCGGCCATGCTACACTAGGAGTCTATCGGAGAAACGTTTCTGGGTTCGTAGTAGGTGCTACGCCATGCCGCAGGCACACAGAACGAGGCGTGCCGTTGGCAAAACGCGCACTACAAATGGCCTCTCCGACTGGCTGCTAGTTTTCGGTGCAAAGCAGATCCATGACCCGCTGGCTCGATCCCGAACCCGTTGACGTCCCGGCCCCCTTGCGCAGCACCGTCGGCGGACATTCGCTGGTGGCCGAGACGCTGGCCCGCCGGGGCATCCTGACCCCGGAGGCTGCCCGCGCCTTCCTCGACCCCGACGCTTACACGCCTGCCTCGCCCACCGACCTGCCCGACCTCGACCGCGCCGTCGAGCGCCTACACAGGGCCATTGCACAACACGAGCAAATCGCCGTCTGGGGTGACTTTGACGCCGATGGCCAAACAGCCACAGCCCTCCTGTTGGAGACGCTGCGCGTCCTGGGGGCCAGCGTCACCTTCCACATCCCCGCGCGGCAGGAAGGCCACGGCCTGCACCGGCGTGGCCTGGAGCGTCTTA
>JASFTJ010000210.1:0-5374 GCA_050053615.1 Anaerolineae bacterium
ACCTGTGCTGTGACCGGCGTCTTTGGCGCTGCTCAAGCGTACATCGCCGCCGAGGCTGGTGCGCGCTTTGTGATCCCCTATTTCAACCGCACCACCCGTCTAGCCGGCAGTGGGGCAGCGCTCGTGGCCGAGATAGCCGGCGTCTTGCGCGATGGCTTCTGCGAGATCTTGGCGGCCAGCATCAAAAGTCCCGCTGAAGCGGTGGATGCCCTGCTGGCGGGTGCGCATCACCTGACTGTGCCGTGGCAGGTGCTAACTGGCATGGCCAACCATCGCCTGACAGAGCTGGCGCTGGACGAGTTTGCCGATGCTGCAAGGTCGTCGCCTGCTCATGAGTAGGTGGAGCAAAGTCTGATGCTGCCTCACCGATTGCCGGGTGGGTGGCTTCTGGTTTTGCTCGGTGGTGCCTGCACTTCCGTCATGTCTAACCGGGCGCCGATCGCCACAGCGCAGCCTACGTTCATACCTACCGAACCCGTGGTTGCGGTCGTCGAGACAGACATGACTGCTGCGATCCATACGCCGACGCCGCAGTCAACAACCGCCGAGCCTCTCGTGGTGCCAACTTGCGTGAATTTGGACTATGCCACCGCTGGACGGCGGACAGATTTGGATGCCGCTGCCGGTTCCCTAGTCTCAAAGAGATGGAGTGAGAGGTGAGATGTGAGCCCTTCCGGTCAGTGTCGGATATGCGGGGAGCGGTCTCGTCTGATTCCGGCTATCCTGTCGGCCTGTGCTGAATGCATCCGGTCGCGGCCTGACGAAGCGCTGACCGCGATCCAGGAGGCCCACGCTCGGGTGCGTGGCGAGTTTGGCTTGCCGCCGGCGCCGCCGCGCACGGCAGGCGGCGTCGAGTGTCCCCTGTGTGTCAATGCCTGTCGCCTGGGCGAGGGGGAATTGGGCTTGTGCGGCCTGCGTACCGTGCGCGACGGACAGCTGGTCCACCTGGCAGGCACGCCTCGGGGGGCATTGGTCAGTTGGTACGATGACCCGCTGCCGACCAACTGCGTCGCCGATTGGGTTTGTGCAGGCCATCAGCAGCGAGGCAAGGTCAACCTGGCTGTGTTCTACCAAGCCTGCAGCTTTAACTGCGTCTCGTGCCAGAATTGGCATTTCCGCCTCCAGCGTCCGCCCGGTCAAGTCAGTGCAGAAGAGTTGGCGGCGCAGGCTCACCAGCGCACCCACTGCGTCTGCTACTTTGGCGGCGACCCCACGCCGCAGATGCCTCACGCGCTGGCGACCTCACGGCTGTTGGCTGAACAGGGCGTGACTGTTTGCTGGGAAACCAACGGTTCGATGCACCCTCGTTTTTTGGATCAGGCGGTCAGGCTGTCACTGCAGACCGGCGGTTGCATCAAATTTGACCTGAAGACTTTTGATGAGGATCTTCACCGGGCGCTGACCGGCGTTTCCAACCAGCGCACGTTGGAGAACTTTAGTCGGGCTGCCAGATTCATCTTGGAACGGCCCGATCCGCCGCTGGTGGTGGTCAGCACACTGCTGGTGCCCGGCTATGTGGATGCCGCGGAGGTCGGACGGATTGCTCGCTTTATTGCCGAGATTGATCCAACGATTCCCTATAGCTTGCTCGGCTTCCATCCCCACTTTTTCATTCCTGACCTGCCCCGCACCTCGGTGCGCCACGCGGAAGAGGCGGAGACGGCTGCTCGTGCTGCCGGGCTCACCCACGTGCGGATTGGCAATCGGCATCTACTGTCACGCGACTACTAGGCTTCGCGGCACGAATCCACGCGGGCGGTTGGGCGTGGGTCCAGCGGTCCTTGGGATTGACTCTGGGCTTCCTTACCGTGAGATTCTGTATTGCTCTTTCTCGACGGGCACCGTTGACGGGCGCACGAGCCAGCCCCTCATCCCGCTCAGTGTATCAGGTCGCGTAGCCAAGGGCCCGACTCGATAGGGGGTTCTCCACACCAATGTTGCGTTCTTTAATACCTCAGGGTTCGTGCGACGAAGCAAGTCCGTGAGGTTGTCGGCGCATGCCGTGCATGGGCTGAAGGGTCGGTTCTCGATCTCGATGCGTTTGACACGATCGATCCATTCCGGCGGCTGCGCGATGAACCATTCGTAGAACTGTCGTTCGGCATGCGTTGCATTGTTTGTAACGTTACGTGTAATATCGCCGGTGTTCCATGTTACAATCTGTATCTTGTCTGCGCCTGCCTCTGGTTCCAAAACGGCGCCGCCGGCCACGAGTGCGCTTAGTGCACCCGTGAATACAGGTTCTAGGAGCCAATAGCGACTCTCTCTCCCTCGCGCGCCACGCCTTGTGATCAATCCCAGACCAACCTGGGCGCCTCGCGGCGCCGCTACCTCGCGACCAGATGCAAGTCGTTGGGGCTCCAACGCCAGAGGCCCCGCCCCGGTTTCTTCTACGGTGATGGTTATGATGGATCTCATGGTCTTTCCCCTTGACTCGGGGATGAGAGACAATAACGGCGCGCCCGGACTTGCTTCCGCAATGATCGCGTACTCCCCATGCATCGTCTCGGGACTCAACTCCAATCCGTGCAATCCGAGAGGCCGGAGACGTTCATAGACCGAGCGGATCACACGCTGGGCTTCGTCCATGGAGTGTCTGCCGCCCAGCCGCTCGGTCAATTGGGAGCGAGCGGATTCCAAGACATTTGGCTTCTCTCCAAAAAGCTCAAAGAGCTGCCGCAGGATGCTGGAAAGCGCCTGTTGCTTCGCCTCCACGGTATCGTCGCTGGGGATCTCGGGTACGTTCTCTCCACGGACCTCGTTGGCCCGCCGGAAGGCGGTGACCAGGGCATCGGCTTCCGTGTCCGCCTGGCCCAAAAGCGTGTGGGCCGAGGAGATTAGCCCGGAGGCCTGATTGCGGCGCTCCTTGTCGCCGGCGAACTGTTCATCAAGCTGGGACTCCCACTTGGCAAGCTGGTCCTCAACGGGCTGAGGTCTGTCGCTGGACACCATGAGGACGGCGTTAGTTCCGCGGATATCCACCCATTGGCGGTGCGCCACGCCGGCTGCCGAAAAGGATACCGAGGTACCCAGTACGGCGTCGCCTTCGCCGACTTTTGCCTTTTCGGGCTCCTTCTTTCCACCCAGCCCGACCGCGGCCAGCAGCTTGCGGCCTTTGTCCACCAGCCAGCCGATGGCCCGATCGAGGATCGATTCCACCCAGTCCTGAAGCTTTTTGACCGTCTCCACAACCTTGTCGGGGAGATCACCGACCCCGATCAGGCTGGCGAAAAAGTCGATCACCGGCGGGATCAGCTTGGCCAACGCCTTTTCCACAGCTTTGGCCATGCCGCTGATGTTGCCGGCGATGATGTCGGCCAGCCCGTTGACAATAGTCTCGATAAAGCT
This sequence comes from Anaerolineae bacterium, assembly GCA_050053615.1. Taxonomy (GTDB): domain Bacteria; phylum Chloroflexota; class Anaerolineae; order JAAYZQ01; family JAAYZQ01; genus JASFTJ01. The sequence continues at coordinate 3,349 of JASFTJ010000210.1, forward strand.
AAAGAGTTTGGCAGCGTTCTCAAAGATCCATTTGAGTACCTTGTAAATGAGTTCAATGGCCTGAAGGATGGCCCCCACCGGGTTGAACAGGGCAATGACCCGAGCCGTGACGTTCTTGATCAGCGCAGAGGTCAGGTAGTCGATGGCAGCATCGATCACCATGTTTAGGATTTGCCTTGGGTCGAGGCGCTCCTTGATCATTTCATAGATCCCCGCAGGACCCTGCTGGATGAGCACAGACAAAAGCTCCCACGCCTTTTCGATGAGTGCTACGTTTTCCTCGCCGATGTGGCGCACCAGAATTTGGCGGATGCGGGGCCAGGAAATGCCCATCAGTTGCAGGAAAAACGTGATGATGCTTTTGGGAGAGAGGTCAGCTGGCAGCTCCACGCCGACCGCCCCCAGACCGCCGAACAACCAGTCGAGGAAGCCCTGCATCAGGTGCTTGGCGATGTTGTCAAAGAATCGCTGGAACCCCTGGCCGACCGCCGTCACCAGGTTGTTGATAAATCTCTCGGGATCGTCGGCAATGTCGTCGATGACCTGCTGGACCTTATTGACCAGCGCCCAGAACGATGCAGGCGAGATGCCGACGAGTTTGAGCAAGCCTTCAATGATGAACTTGATCGGGTCTTGGAGAAAGGCGTTGATGGCGTCGGCGATGCGGCCGAGAAGACCTTTGGCCTCCTCGCGGAGTTTCTGAACCTCATCCTGCACCTCGCGGACGGCCCGCACAGCCCGACGTGACAGATCTCGATGAAAGTCGTCGCGCGTTTTTGTGACCTGATTCTGGAGGTTGTTCAACTGACCCTGGAAGCGCTGCCGTTGAGCGGCGGCCCATCCTTGCAGGCTCTCCGGCAGATTCTGCGTAAAGAGGTCATCGATCTCTTGCCGGGCGTTGTCGATGAGCTCTTCGCAGGTGGCGATCACCGAGTTGACCTCGGCCGAGATCTCTTGGATGAGCTCGCAGACACCGTCGCCAAACTCTTTTTCGGCCCGATCGTACTCCTCGGTCACCCAGTCGGGAAGGCCGGTCAGGGCGTCCCATCCGGCAAGCAGGGCGCCGCCCAAGCCAGAATGCCGCTCGTCGATCCAGGATTTAACCTGGTTCAGGCTCTGCCGGAACTGAGTCGACAGCTGGGCCACTCCCGCTTCCCACTTGTTCATGGCCTTTTGAGTCAGCGGCCTCAGCAGGGTATTAACTCGCGTCTGAGCATCAGAAAAGATCTTGCGGGCCTGACTGCTCAGCCGCGCTCGCATCTGTTTCTCCGTGCCCACCATCCGATGCTGCCGGGCACCCATGCCGGACACCGTATTCGACCGGGAAGCGGTCAGCGCGGCCAGGGCTTGTTCCTGCAAGTCAGCCATGTCGGCGCTGGCCTGTTGTAGCGCTGCGTCTTGTTTGGCCAGGGTTTCAGCGGGTCGGGCCTCAGCCGTATCCGAGAGCTCTCCGTGGGCGCTCCGGGCTTGGGCAATGGGCCCATCCTGGACGAGCTGGGCCGGTTCGGTCCTCATGCCTGACGCCTCGATGTCGGCGTCGGCTTGGCTCAGGTCGGCCTCCAGGGAAACGTCCTCGGCGGGAACGGGATCGGGGATCGCTTCCTCGGCCCGCGGGTCCGGCGCCGCCACTTCCTCGGGTGGGGTCTCGAAGGGTTCCGGCTCCAGTTGCGGCGCGCCCTCCTGAGGTTCGTTCAGTTCATCGTAGGAGTCTTGCACCCGCTCGGCGTCGCCCTCGACCGAGTCGTTGAGCTCGCGTCCAGCTTGCGCTGCCATCTCCTCCGGATCGGCCTCGACCAGTTCGTCCTCATCCACGGGCCGCTTCTCGCGGATCGACTTGCGGATCGCCTGGCACAGCTCGACGATCTCGGGGCTGGGCTCGGGCCGGGTGCTCAGCACATCGGCTAGCTGCAATTCGGCCCGCCCCCGAGTCTCGGCTTCGGGCTCTTCCACGGCGCCCCGGGCATCAGTTGTGCTTTGGGACGCGCTGGGCAGCTGTCTAACCTTGCGTCCGGCCTGTGTCGTCGCC
>JASFTJ010000211.1:0-5355 GCA_050053615.1 Anaerolineae bacterium
GGCCGCCGCCCGGCGCTGCACCCGCTTTGCAAAGTCGCCATATTCCTCGTAGCTCAGCGCCCCGGCCGGACAGGTGAGGGCGCAGACCGGCGCCCGGCCCTTTGTCCGGCGCTCGGCGCACAGGTCGCACTTGTGAACCGCGCGCCCGTCGCTTGTCCGGGCCAGAACGCCAAAGGGGCAGGCCAACAGGCACAGACCACATCCGGTGCAGCGCCCGACGTCCAGAGCGACTAGGCCATCATCGTCGGTCAGGGCCCCGGCGTAACAAGCGGCCACGCAGGGGGCCGGATCGCAGTGACGGCACATCAGCGGCGCGGCAAAGCGGTCCTCAACGCGCACGATGGTCACGTTCGATGCGCCATGCTCCCGCCCGCAGGCGACCTCGCAGGCGCGACAGTCCAGGCAGCGTTCGGCGTGGGCATAGATCAAAGCTGTCATCGCTCCCTCCTCCTCTCTGGCTCGACCTGGCAAGCCGAGACCTTGTACGCCGGGATCTTGGCCTGGGGGTCGAGGGCATCGGCAGTCAGGCGGTTGGTGCCCTCAAAGTGGAAGGGCATAAAGGCCACGCCGTCGCCCACCGTGTCGGTGACGCGAACCTGGGCTGTGGCCCGCCCCCGCGCCGTGCGTACCTGCGTCGTCTCGCCGTCGTTCAGACCCAGGCGGGCGGCATCGGCCGGGCTCAGCTCGACGAACAGGGCCGGCGCTTGCGCCTGCAGCGATGGGCTGCGGCGGGTCATCGAACCAGAGTTGTAGTGGACGGCCAGGCGGCCGGTGGTCAACGTCAGAGGCAAGGCATCTCCTGCTTGCTCGGCGGGGGTGACGTACTGTACCGGTTGCAGCCGCGCTCGACCGTCGGCGGTGGCAAAGCGCTCGGTGTGCAGGATGGGTGTGCCTGGATGCTCGACCGTGGGGCAAGGCCAAAAGATCCCCTCGGTCGCGTGGATCAGCCGCTCCGGCGTGATGCCGGCGTAGAGGGAGACGGTGTGGTTGATTTCGGAGAGGATGGTTTTGGGGGAATCGGGCATCGTCAAGCCGGGAAGCGCTAGGCGCGCGACCAGGTTGGAGAGAATCTGCCAGTCGGGGTGGGCCTGGCCAGGCGGGTCTATCGCCTTGTGGCTCCACTGGACGCGGCGCTCGGTGGTGGTGTAGCTGCCCGACTTTTCGGCCCAGGCAGCGGCGGACAGCACTACATCGGCCAAGGCTGCCGTTTCGGTCATAAAGATGTCCTGGACGACCAAAAAGTCGAGCTGCGCCAGCGCGGCCCGCACCTGGTCGCTGTTGGGATCAGAGACGACGGGGTTCTCGCCCATGATATACAGCGCCCGGACCTCGCCGGCCTCGGCAGCGTGCATCATTTCGACCACGGTCAGGCCGGGATCGTCCACGGGGTGGTAGCCGGGCAAAAAGTTGGGCAGGGCGCCCATGTCACACGCGCCCTGGACGTTGTTCTGGCCGCGCAGGGGCATCAACCCTGCGCCCGACCGCCCGATCTGACCGCACAGCAGGGCCAGGTCGGCGCAGGCCAGCACATTGTCCGAGCCCGTGGTGTGCTGGGTGATGCCCATGCAGTAGACGAGGGTGCTCGCCGGCGCCGCAGCGTAGGCCCGCGCCGCTGCGACGATCTGGCCCTCCGGCACGCCGGTGAGTTCAGCGGCCCGCGCGGGCGGATAGCCCTGCACGTGACGGGCCAGGGCCTCAAACCCGGTGGTGCGCCGCGCCACAAAGTCGCGGTCGGCCAGGCCCTCGTTGACGACGACGTGCATCATGCCGTTGAGCAGAGCCACATCACTGCCGGGCCGCAGTTGCAGGAACAGGTCGGCCAGCCAGGCGGTGGGCGTCAAGCGGGGGTCGGCGACGATGATTTTGGCTCCCCGGTCCTTGGCCTGCCACAGCCAGCGCGCCGCTGTCGGGTGGTTGGCGGCCAGGTTGGAGCCGACGATAAAGATGCAATCGGCTTGGGCCAGATCGGGTAGGGGGTTGGTCATAGCTGCGCTGCCCAGACTGTGGGCCAGGCCGACGACCGTCGGCGCGTGGCACAGCCGGGCGCAGTGGTCCACGTTATTCGTTCCCAGGCTGCGGGCCAGCTTTTGGAAGAAATAGTTCTCCTCGTTGCTGCACTTGGCCGAGGCCAGGAAACCCAGGGTGTTGGCGCCAGACGCATCTCGGATTTCGGACAACCGTTCGCCGATCAGATCCAGCGCCTCGTCCCAGGCGGCCTCCCGAAAGCGGCCGTTTTCCTTGATCAAGGGGGCCGTCAGGCGGTCGGGATGGTCGAGCACTTCCAGGGCGGCGTTGCCCTTGGCGCACAGCGCGCCCTGGCTGACCGGGTGCTCCGTCGGATACTCCAGCCCCACGGCCTGGCCGTCTTTGACGACGACGGTCAGGGCGCAGCCAGCTCCGCAATAGGGGCAAATGGTGGGAACAAGGGATTTGTTCATACCACACCTCCAGGCGGGCCGCTGGACTGGCGGTTCCCCTTCAGCCCAGCGGCCTACAGTGCCAGTCTAGCTCACGATGTCTGAGCGGTGACGTATCCCGCCACCAGCTCGGCGGCGGCGACACGGCGCACCCCGCCAGCGAATTTCCCCTCTTCGGTAAAGAGTAGCGCCTTGGTTGGGCAGGCGTCCACGCAGGCCGGGACGTCGCGCTCAGGGCAGCGGTCGCACTTGACGGCGATGCGTCGCTCGAGTTCGCGGCCGATGACGCCGTAGGGGCAAACCATTGTGCACATCCAACAGCCGACGCATTTGTCGGGGTCGTGACTGACGACGCGGGTCAGCGGGTCCTGGCTTGTGGCCCCGGTGCGACAGACCTGGACGCAGGGCGCATCCTCGCAGTGGCGGCATAGCAGCGGCAGCTTGTGGGCCAGTACTTGCTCGACGTAGAGCCGCTTGCGGGGGACCGGCTTTTCGGCGATGGCGGTGAACAGGCTCTTGCCCACCGAATGCTCCACAGCGCAGGCCAACTCACAGGTGTGGCAGCCGACGCAGCGATCCAAGCGGACGAAAATCTCTTTCATGGCAACCTCCCTTTACAGGCCCAGCCCGGCGCGGCGCTCGTGGATGGCACCCAGCAGTTTTTCCGCCGCAGCAAGTGGGTCCGTCTCGACGATAAAGTAACCGCCGAACAGGTCTTTGACCGCCCCGGTCAGCACGTTGACCACGGTGGGGCCGCCCAGCACCGGCGGCACGACGCCCACGTGGGTCGGCAGGCCGGCGGCCACAGCCCAGGTGCCGATAGAGATCGCTTTCTCGCTGGTCGGTTCGGGGGCGCTGGCCACGACCGGCAGCATATCCAGGTCCACGCCCAGCTTGTTGGCCACGGCCACGGCTACGTCTGCGGCGCGCGAGTTGTCCACGCAGGAGCCCATGTGCAGCACCAGCGGCAGCGGCCCGTTCAACCCGGCGGCTTGGCCCACGGCAGTGAGCACCGCTTTTAGCCCGTCGCCGGCGTATTCCTCGGTGGCGGCGGGGGTCAGCAGCCCGTGACGGGCAAAGGCCCCAGCCCCGCAGCCGGTGGCCAGGAGCAGCACGTTGTGGCGGGCCAGCTCTTTGGCGATGGCCACAAAGGCCGAATCCTGGGGGACTTTGACGTTGTTGCAGCCGGCAAAAAGACAGACGCCCAGGATGTTGCCGGCGACGATGTTGTCAATCAGCGGCTTGAGGGGATCCTCGGCGTTCACCAGGCTCAGCGCGCCGACGATGGCTTCGGTGGAAAAGCCGGCGATGACGTCGCTGCTGTGGGACGGGATGTTCACCGGCTGGCCGTTGCGTCGGCCAAATGCCTCGATGGCCTGGCGGATCACGGCTTTGGCCGATTCGCGGGCGTTCTCTTCCTCGAAAGGCAGGTGGGTTGCACCAGGGATTTTGGCCAGGGACATGGTGGTGATTACCTGGGTGTGATAGCACTCGGCCACGGTGGCCACACTGGGCATAATGCACTGATAGTCCACGACCATGGCATCCAGCACGCCAGTCAGGATAGCCATTTCCTGCGAGACCGAGTGAGTGGCCGAGGGGATGCTGTGGCGCATAAGCACCTCGTTGCCGGTGCAGCAGATGCCGACGAGGTTGAGGCCTTCCTCGGCTCCGGCGGCTTTGGCTTCTTGTTCCAATTCGGGGGCTACCTGGACGATCAGGTCGGAGAGGACGGGATTGTGGCCGTGCAGAGCAATGTTGACCGCCTTTTCCTTCAGCACGCCCAGGTTGGCCTTGGAGACGACCGGCTGGGGCGTGCCGAACAGGATGTCGGCCAGGTCGGTGCCCATGTGGCAACCGGCATAGTCGGCCAGGGCGCACTTGATCCCGGCCAGCAGCAGGTTGACTGGATCGGCGTCCACGCCGTAGAGGGTACGGTGCATGATCTCTGAGATGGCCGAATCAATGCCGATGGGCACGACGCCGTGCTTGAGGAACGTTTCGACGCGGCCCTGGGTGACGGTGGTGGCGGCCCAGGCCAGGGGACTCTCTTTTTCAGAGAATTCGGCCAGAGCGACCTCGGCCACTTCCTGGGCTAGTTCTTGGATGCTCTTGCCGTCGGTGGCGATGCCCAGTCGGTCGGCCACAGCCTGGAGCTTGGCCTCGTCCTTGATCGGATAATCGGGGGCGCGGCCCGTGGCCGCCTTGAGTAGGGTATGGGCCAGGTGCTTGGCGTGGCCCGAGTGGGCGGCCGTTCCAGCGGCAATGGCCCGGTCTAGATTGCGGGCGACGATGGTGTCGGCGGTGGCGCCGCATGTGCCCCGCGCCGGACCCTCGCCAAAGGGGTCAATGCGGCACGGTCCCTGCAAGCAGTTGCGGCAGCATGTGCCCAACTCGCCAAAGCCGCACTGCGGCTGCTGCTTCTCATAGCGGTCCCAGATCGTTTCCTGGTGGGCTTTGTCGGCCACAGCCAGCATGGCTTGCGTGGCCCGATCTGTACTTTTGCTGATAGACTCTTCCTTCATGAAAGTAGCCTCCTTTGCTTCTTTGCATGGTGCTCACACAGCCGACGTGCATAGTCTATCACGAGGTCTTTGGGGGCCATCACCTCCTTTCCACAGAGCTCTCTCGGAAGGCCGACTGGGCTTCCGAGAACACTATGGCAGTTATGGACAGAAATGGATGCTTTTGCACAGGATCACCCGTTGTATTCCAAATCCGCTGTTGTGTTCCCACACTGACCACTCTCTGAGGCATCTCGGAATACGGTGTCGTAACTACCAGGATCTAGTCCGGTGACAAGGACCCACTTCCACTTTGCTTTGCTTGATTGGCTGCCCTGCATAAACGGGCTTTCCGACCACAAAGCACGCAAAGGATACCAAAGACACGAGGCGATTCAAAGTTCTTCCCTTTTTTTTCTGTGCTTTTTGTGTAC
>JASFTJ010000212.1:0-5355 GCA_050053615.1 Anaerolineae bacterium
CGGGGAACACGTCGTCGCACCGTATCCGGCCTATCAGCAACTCTACAGCGTGCCACGCGCCCTGGGCTGCGATGTGTCTCTGTGGAGAATCCGCCCAGAGACCGGGTTCCGCTATGACGTCGACGACCTGGAACGACTGGTCAAGGCGGAAACCCGGCTGATTATCATCAACAGCCCCCACAATCCGACCGGCGCCATTCTCTCGGCGGACGACATGAAACACGTGTACGACATCGCCGAGTCGGTCGGAGCCATGGTCCTCAGCGACGAGGCCTACCGGTGGCTGACCATCCCCGGCGGTGAAAGCCTCGCACCGCCGATGTACAATCTGGGTCCCCATGGGATCAGTGTCGGCACTGTCTCCAAGCCGTTTGGGCTACCGGGTCTTCGCATCGGCTGGATCGCTGCACCGACAAAAGTCGCCGCGCAGTGCTGGGGAATGCGAGACTATGTATCACTCAGCCCCGGCAAGTTGAACGACATGCTGGCAACCCTGGCCATCAAGCACCGGGACCAAATCATCCAGCGCAACTCGGCCATCATCGCCGCGAACCGGGCGAGCACCAACGCCTGGGTCGAGAAACACGCCGACATCCTCTCCTGGAAGCCACCGCGCGGGGGACTGCTGGCCTTGCTGCACTACAATCTGGACATCCCCTCTCTCGACCTTTCCAACAAGCTGGCCACCGAGTACAGCGTCATGCTGGCCCCTGGCTCTGCGTTCGGATACGAGCATCACCTGCGCATCGGCATCGGCCAGGACCCTCCCCTGTTTGCTGAGGCGCTCGAGCGTGTCAGCGCTTGCCTTGCCGACCTGCAGACAGCCGGGACCGGTCCACAAAACAGCTAATCAGATGTCTTGTGCAGGGCCAATCGCCAGTTTGCTTTACAAAGACCGTTCATAGCCGACAAGTGTGCGGTATAGGCAAAGTGCCACCTGAAGTCCAGTCTGAACGCCAGCGTCGCTTCCGCCCCGACACAAAAACGCCCCGACCTTGAGAGGCCGGGGCGTTTGCCTAAACCGCTGTCTTATTTCTTTTCTAACTGAATCGGCAGTTCGATCAGCGATGCCGCGCTCTCGCCGACGCACACATCATCTTCACCATAGGGCCAATAACCCTCAGCTCCGATGATCATAGAGTAGCACTGGCCCCGCTCCAGCAGATCGGGTAACTTGTAAAAGCCCCGACGATCCGCTTCGGCTGTCGTATAGAGCTCATCCTCAGTCCACTGGAATGACTGGATGGTGATGCCCGGCCTGAGGACAAGGAACACAGCCCCTGCAATGGGGCGGCCGGTATCCAGATCGGTGATCGTGCCCTGAACTTGCACGCCATCCCTGGGCCGACGTGTCGGTTCCGGCGTCGGCGCGGCGCCGGTGCCCACCGTGGTGCCTGCCTCTTGCAGCACCTGACCTTCCACCTCCAACTCCAGCCCGTACTCGGCGTCGGGCAACACACCACTCTTGGAATAGAGGTAGTCGTGCCAAGTGCCCGACGCGCCGCCTTCCCACTCGAACGGCGACTCGATGACCTTTTGGCCGTTTACGTACCAGTGGATCACAAAGTCGAGGCCGTCTTCCATGCCACTGTAGTCGGAGAAGGCATGCAGCTCCTCCAGTCCAGAGGGAAAGCTCTGGGCGATGCCAACGGGATCACCACGCCGGTCGACGCCTTCAGCAAAGATGATCGGTTCGAGGGTTGCACCGCCACCGGCCTCGCCCGTCACCCAAAAGTTCGACAATGCAACCAGCTCACCCTCAATGTAGAGGTTCAGGCGATAATAGCCCTCGGCCAACCCCCGTTGACTCGTCAGTTCAAGCGAGTATCGGCCAGATCGCCCGCTATCCCACCTGTTCCCCGTGCTCAGCCCCTCTTCGCCATCCACCATCCAGGTTCGCGTCCAGTCCATGTTGTTTCCCATGTTCTCATAGTCAAAGAAGGCATACAGGCTCTTGATGCCGGCCGGAAACAGCACGGCTGGCTCAAGGGGGCCGCCTCGAGAGTCCTCCTCCAGACTGAGCGCAACATTGGAGAACGACGGATAGTTCTGAGCTCGCCCGCCGATCTCGATCTCGGCCTCGGCCACTTCCTCACCATCAACGTAGAACACCATCTGCCAGGTGCCATCGCTAAACGGGGCATCATCCCAACCGACCCACCACATGCCCTGCTTACCGCCGCCCCACGGCCCTGCCGGCAGCCCCCAGTCAGGCGCCTCCCGACCGTCGATCTCGACCTTCATCTCCAGCGTCTTGCCCTTGGACATGTTCTGATAATCGAAAAAGAGATAGAGGCTGCGGGATCCGGAAGGCAGACTCTGAATGACAGCCATCGGTTGATTGAACTGATTCAGGCCGGGCGCAAAGATGAGATTGTAAAACCTGGGCCTCCCCGTCGGCGCTGAGGTCCTTCTTTCGTCTGCAGGCTCTCCCTCATAAGCCACCCCGAGCCGGGCAGCCTCAATCAGAGGTTCGGCTAGCCTGACCGGACGCAGTGCATTGATAAAGCCTCCCACGGGAATGCACGTATCGCTGTCGTTAATCCGCCCATCGCCATTGGTGTCGGCCAGGGGACGACAATCCACGTACTCGTCCCCGCTGCCTGCGCCCGCCCGCGTGGGCACCCCCACGAGGTAGCCGCTCTCGTCCACAGCCGTTCCACCGCTATTGCCACCGGCGATGGTGGCATCGGTCTTGATCCAGGCCCTGCCCTCGAGAGCAGCATCCAGGGAGAAGCCGCTGACCACGCCTTTGGTAAAGGTTATCGTCTCACCGCCGATGCCCGGATAACCAAAGATATTCAGTTCGTCTCCCACCTCCACGCCGGCCGATTCACCCCGCTCAACGAAGGGGAGGTTCAGGTCCTCCGGCTCCACTGGACTCAAGTCCAGGTCGCGTGTAATACGGATGACAGCCAGGTCGAGGTAGGGATCAGCCGCAACGACTTCGGCCAGGTAGGCAGGCTGCGGGGGACGATCCGACCGCACTGTCAAGCTAATGCCCAGGTAATTGAAATCCGGCACTCGGTCTGGCGGCATACCAAAGCGCAGGGGATCGGCCACGTGGCAATTGGTCAAGATCAGCCCATCCGGCGAGATGATCGTCCCGGAACCTACTCCCACGCCATAGACATCCTCTCCCTCCACCTTTACCCAGGAGATCTGCACGACTCCGGACATTACGTCAAGTCGGGCCTGCCGATCCAAAGCCAGGGAAGGGCCCAGGCTACTCAACAGCAGAGCCAAGATCAGAGGTAAACTCAGCAATTGCATCACTCGCTTCATCACATACATCCTTTCTTGGAAGAAAAGAGCCAACGAAGTAGCAGGGCACAGCCCCCACCGATGAGAAGCGCCCGATCCTCCGTCACTCATTTCCATTCCTCACTGCTTGTCACTGGATCTCGGCCGATTTGACGAAACGACGAAAGGCTGGTTCCGCTTTGTCAAAGGCATCCTGAGCAGCCAGTAGGGTGAATACATAGGCCTGATCACCGCGGGCTACCGCTATATCCAACCCCAAGACCACGACTGGCATCCGCTCCAAGAACAGATCACCACCTTCCGAGACATAGACGTAGCGCGCCTCCATGCTCGCATGGTCATCGATCTCTCGCCCCTCGACGGTCTCGAACAGGCGATAGGCACTGACCTTTGTCGCCCGGGCCAGCGAAACATCGTTGAGCACAACTGTCAAGGTGGATGTCGTGGCCCCCGTCGCCTCAATAGGCCGGACACGAACCTCATACGTTGTCTTGAAATCGCCCGAAGTTGGATCTACTACCCGAAACGCGAGATTCTCACCAGCCTTGTGCAGCCAGTCCTCCGGGTAGCGGACCGTCAGCCCCGCATCTGTGTTGGTGTACGTGTCGCGTTGTCCCTCGGCCAGGGCCATGACCGCCCAACCAAGAAGCAAAGCCACGATCAGCACGCCAACGACCGCCCAGTCAGCCCAGCGATCGCGCCGTGTACGAACAGAAGCTTGCTTTGCCATTGTTCTGGTCTCCTTTCAGTCGGCGCTAGGCGCCCTGACCGCCGGTCAACGTCAGGCGGTTAGCCCGACGGATGAGGTAGATGAGCGCCGCCATGGTAAGGACAGCAACCAAGGTCGCCCACACCAGGCCATTCCATGGATTGGCGGTGCGGCCGGCCATGGCCGAACCCACGCGGGTAACGCCTCCTCGAACCACGGTGAACACCCCATTCAGCACAGCTGCCACCGTCAGCCCCAAGGGCAGCCACCACACTGGTTCATCCTCGAACTTGGCGCGGGCTAGAAAGTAGCCGGTGATCCCGGCAAAGCTCGCCTGAGCCAACGCCGTGATCACAATGCGGATAATGCCTGCCGCCAAGTCTACCCCGCCACTGTCTACCACATAGTGGATGTTGAGCATCGTGGCAAAGCCCAGGCCCGCCGCCGTGCCGTAGAGGATGCCATCCATACGTTCGTCGAACTCGGGGAGCACATAGATGCTATAACGTACAGCCGCATACTTGAGGAACTCCTGAACAAAGCCAACGACGAGGATCGAGCCAAGGAGGTTCACCAACAGGCTGCGGCCCAACCAGGTCTGCACATGAAAAAAATTCCGTACGACTGGAATCCCGACTGCACTGGCAAGCAGCGCCCCCAGCACAAACACAGCCACGACGTGAGTCTTGGGCTCCGGCTCCAACAGGTCCTGGGCATAAAAAAAGGCCAGCCAAAGCACCGCCGGGATCAAGGCTAGGATCACGCCAACAAGCACCAGCCCCGCCCCCCCGAACGTTGGCTTGATCAGCCTCGCCAGGATAGCTACAAAAGCCGCAAAAACGACCACAGCGACGATGTTCAGCACACCCGAACGCCAGACGCTCTTGCGGTCGCGGCTCACCTTGGCAAAGTGCTCCTGGCAATAGGTCCTTCTACCCAAGCGTGGAGCATCATCGCCGACCGGCTCGTGACAGACACAACAGATCAAATGCGCCATCAACCACTCTCCTTTCGCTTCACATGGTCTTTTCGTTCCATCGATGGATCCCCGTGTACCCCACCGGCGCTTCCCCGCTCAACGACAACGTATCGCAGCCAGACCACTGATGAGTAGCTAGGACCAGTCGGCCAAGGGAACCTGATTCACAACGGAAAGAAGAGGCATCCTACTTTGGTATGGACTCCACAGTGAGGTGCGGGTAGACAGGCTAACCGACACGCTAATCATAATCCATCTTGCCGATTCTGTCAAGTGTGCGAATCAGAGGTTGAGGCTGTGTGGTATTGAAGAGGTCTGTCTTCTCTGTACGTTTGACATGTGCCACAGAGCATGGTACACTTTTTTTGCACACCCAGCTTTTGGGGATTCCGGTAAGAGAACT